>JBFMEI010000007.1:0-17718 GCA_040753295.1 Thermodesulfobacteriota bacterium
CCGGTCTTTGTCTTGATTTACAATGCCATTTGGGGGATTGCAACCGCCCTATGGCTCAAGTGGACGGACAAATAGAATCGACAATCCCTTACCGGTTATCAACATAAAACACCAATGGAGCAGAAATGATACGAATCACGTTTCCAGATGGAAAAAGCAGGGTCTTTGAAAACCATCCCAGCGGCCTTGAAGTCGCAAAAAGCATATCGGAGAAGCTGGCCAGAGAAAGCGTGGCCATGGAGCTTGACGGCAAACCGGTCGACCTCAACCATCAGATCCAAGAGGATGCGAATATTACTTTCATCACCGTTGAAAATCCCAAAGCCCTGGAAATTCTCAGACACAGTACGGCGCATGTCATGGCGGATGCGATTTTAAGGGTTTATAAGAATGCAAAGCTTACCATCGGACCCGTGGTAGGAGATGAATTTTATTATGATATCGATATGGATACGGTCTCTGAGGATGATTTTCCGAAAATTGAAGAAGAGATGAGAAGAATCATTCAGGCAAAAATCCCTTTTCAACGACAGGAGGTTTCAAAGAATGAAGCCCTGAAGGCTTATGAAGGAGAACCCTACAAGCTTGAACTGATTTCCGAATTATCGGACGGGACCATATCTCTATATAGGCAGGGGAGCTTTTTCGATCTTTGCCGAGGGCCTCACATTCCCCATACCGGATTTATTAAAGCATTCAAGCTGACCAAGGTTTCCGGTGCCTACTGGCGCGCGGATCAGACAAAAGCCCAGCTCCAGAGAATTTACGGAACCGCCTTTTTCTCAAAAAAAGATCTGGACGAGTACCTTTTTATTCTTGAAGAAGCCAAAAGGCGAAATCATCGAAAACTCGGCTCGCTTCTCGATCTGTTCAGTTTCCACGATGAAGCACCCGGAATGCCCTTTTTCCATGCCAAAGGAATGGCGGTTTGGAACCTTCTTCTGGATTACTGGAGGGAAGAGCATCGGGCGGCGGGTTATGTGGAGACCAAAACTCCCATTATGCTGAACCGGGAACTGTGGGAAAGAAGCGGGCACTGGGACAACTACCGGGAAAACATGTATTTTTCAAAAATCGAGGATTTTGAATATGCCATCAAACCCATGAACTGCCCGGGAGGAATGCTGGTTTATAAAACAAAACTCCATTCCTATAAGGATCTTCCTATACGGGCTGCGGAAATTGGCCTCGTGCATCGTCATGAGTTAAGCGGGGTTTTATCCGGGCTTTTCCGCGTCAGAGCCTTTCATCAGGACGATGCCCATATTTTCATGACAGCGGATCAGATTAAAGATGAAATCATAGGAGTCTTAACCCTTGTGGAGCGGATTTACAGTACCTTTGGACTCGGATTTCATTTGGAACTGTCCACGCGTCCGCAGAAATCGATTGGAACCGATGACCAGTGGAATCAGGCAACCCATGGATTGAAATCCGCACTTGAGAAGTACGGAAAGGAGTACAGAATCAATGAAGGGGATGGGGCATTCTATGGGCCCAAAATCGACGCCCATATCCGGGATGCGTTAAAGCGGACCTGGCAGTGTGGTACGATTCAACTGGATATGTCTCTTCCGGACCGATTCGATCTCTCCTATATCGGCGCCGACAATGAAAAGCACCGACCCATCATGATTCATCGCACGGTCTATGGATCCATTGAGCGGTTTTTTGGAATTCTCATCGAGCATTTTGCAGGCCGTTTTCCTCTATGGATGGCTCCGGTACAGGCAATAGTTCTTCCTATAAATGATGAAACCGTGTCCCATGCCCTTGACGTCGTTACAATGCTTAAAGGAAAAGGGATTCGCTGTGAAAAAGACACGCGGACTGAAAGTCTCAATAAAAAGGTTCGAGAAGCCCAGCTTAAACAGATTCCTCTGATTCTGACCATCGGCGAAAAGGAAAAAAGAGGCCGGACCCTTTCGGTAAGGACCCTTGACGGGAAAATCCGTTATGGAATCAGCCATGAGAACTTCCTCGAAACCGTATTGGATCAGATCGGGAAACGGAAACTCGAACTTGATCTTTTTTCGGATTAACCGGTTGAATCAGACCATCTGGAACTTTAGAAAGTTAACCCGGACTCTTCGGCTTGGGTATGGCAGGTAATAAAAATAATGCCGGGATCACCACCCATCAGATCCGGTGGTGTGATTTAAAATGCTCCTTTGCCGATATAGCAAAAATTGAGGCCCTTGATGGAAGCTGCCGGACATTTCAATCCCTGTGGTGTAAAAAACTTAAAAAGCATGTCACAAAAAATTCCCCCTGCGAGGTTAAATTTGGAAAACGGCGCCCCACAACAGGCTTTTAAATCAGAGAATCTTCAACGGACCGAGGCGGATCACCCCACCCTTCGACACGCCATTCTTTTTGACTGGACTCCTGTTTTTTTGTATTGCCTGATGATCTTTTCATTTTCCTCCAGACCGGCTCCTTCCCAAATTCCTGTCTTTCCGTATTCGGATAAGATCGTTCATCTATTGATCTATATGATTATGGGAATTCTCTTTTACCGCGCTTTCAGGAGAGAAAAAGACCAGACCCGAACCGCCATTGAGCTTGCCGTTTCAGCCTCGATTTTATATGGAATCAGCGATGAAATCCATCAATCCTTTGTACCCGGGAGAACCGCCGAGTTGTCGGATGTTCTGGCAGACGCCTTCGGAAGTTTTTTCGGAGTTCTCTTATTCCACCGGTTTATCCGGAATAGGAAAAATCCGGATAAAGTTCCGGTTTGATATGGAGGATTGACAAAAACTTTGGCATTTATTAAATAACCGACTTCGTTTTACAGGAATAAAAAAGATTCCAATCCCTTAATTTAAGGAATAGTTCATGGACGAACATCACCGGATCTTTATCAATGGAAACCCTCTGGAATTCATACTCGGGGAAACGATTCTGGATGTGGCGAAACGAAACAACATCGAGATTCCCACCCTTTGTCATCTCAAAGGAACGATTCCCACAGGTGCATGCCGAATCTGTGTCGTGGAAGTCGAAAAAGCCCGCACGCTGATGGTTTCCTGTGCCACCCCGGCATCGGCCAACATGGTTGTGCATACGGAATCCCCTAAAGTGATTGAAGCCCGACGGGCGATTCTTGAACTCCTTCTCTCTTCGGGAAACCACAACTGCACCATTCGTGGAAGCGATGATGCCGAATGGGCGTCTTTTCAACTGAAAGTTCAGGCGGAGGATGGAACAGATGAGCTGTGCCCGGTATGGGGCGACTGCCGCCTTCAGGATCTGGCGTTTCGATATCAGGTCACCGGCAAGGGATTTCCTGCAACTGAGACCCGCTATCCCATGGAAACCGTCAATCCATTTATCGTCAGGGATTTTTCAAGATGCATTTTATGCGGAAGGTGTGTTCAGGCATGTAATGATGTCCAGGTGAACAATGCCATCAATTTCGGATACCGGGGATCGGAAACAAAAATCGTTGCCTCAGGAGATGTTCCCCTTAAAGAATCGAATTGTGTGTTCTGTGGAGAATGTGTTCAGGTCTGTCCTGTGGGAGCTCTGGTCGAAAAAGATTTCAGATATCGTCACCGCCCCTGGGAAATTCGCAAAATCCGAACCACCTGTACCTATTGCGGTGTCGGATGTCAGATGTATCTTCATGTCAAGGAAAATCGAGTGGTTAAGGTTTCCGGTGTCGAAGGGTTACCGCCCAATCACGGCAGTCTTTGCGTCAAGGGAAGATTCGGTTATGATTTCATCCATTCACCGGAACGGCTGAAAGTCCCCCTCGTCAGAGAGAATGACCGATTCAGGGAAGCGAGCTGGGATGAAGCGCTGAACCTTGTGGCGAAAAAATTCAGGGAAATTCAGGAAAAAAGCGGGGCGGACAGCATCGGGGTACTCACCTCGGCAAGAGCGACCAATGAAGATAATTATCTGGTCCAGAAATTTACCCGGGCTGTGCTTAAAACCAACAACATCGACCACTGCGCGCGCCTCTGACATTCTTCGACAGTGGCCGGTCTGGCCGCAGCATTCGGAAGCGGGGCAATGACGAATACCATTGCCGATATTGAAAACGGTGATGTGATTCTCGTCACCGGATCCAATACCACTGAAAATCATCCGGTGCTATCCGGTTTCATTAAGAGAGCCGTCAAGTTTAAAGGCGCCAAATTGATTCTTGTGGATCCTCGGCGTATTACTCTGGCCGACTTTGCACAGGTTTGGCTCAGACAAAATCTGGGGACGGATGTGGCGTGGATCAACGGCATGATGCATGTCATCATTAAAGAGGATCTTTACAACAAGGAATTTGTTGAAAAACGGACCACAGGATTTGAAGCCCTGAAAAAAACCGTTGAAGCCTATACCCCTGAAATGGTCCAAAAAATTACAGGGATTCCGGCATCAGACCTTAAAGCTGCCGCCCGAATCTACGCGTCTGCAAAATCGGCCGGCATCTGTTATTGCATGGGAATCACCCAGCACACCACCGGCACTGATAATGTCAAATCCCTGGCAAACCTCGCCATGCTCTGCGGGCATCTGGGGATCGAAGGCGGAGGGGTGAACCCACTGCGAGGGCAGAATAATGTTCAAGGCGCCTGCGACATGGGAGGCCTTCCAAATGTCTATTCGGGGTACCAGCCGGTGGCCGACCTGGCTGCGGCCAAAAAAATGGAAACTGCCTGGGGTGTTTCAGGACTCCCGACCAAACCCGGGCTCACGGTTACCCAGATGCTGCCTAAAGCCCATGATGGCGAATTAAAGGCTCTATATGTTGTCGGGGAAAATCCCCTTTTATCGGATGCAGATCTGAATCATGCAAAAAAATGCCTTGAACGTCTCGATTTTCTTGTGGTTCAGGATATTTTCATGACCGAAACCGCCCAGCTTGCGGATGTGGTCCTTCCATCCTGCTGTTATGCTGAAAAAGACGGAACATTTTCAAATACGGAACGGCGAGTCCAACGGGTTCGGAAAGCGGTCGAACCTCCGGGACAGGCGAGGCTGGACTGGGAGATCGTATGCGATCTCTCAGGCCGCATGGGATTCCCCATGTCGTACTCAAACGCCGGTCAAATCATGGAAGAGATCTCAAGAGTCACCCCGTCCTACGGCGGTATTACCTTTGACCGGCTCGAAGAAGTCGGAATTCACTGGCCATGCCCGAATGCGGACCATCCGGGGACACCGATCCTTCATCGTGAGCAATTTACATGCGGTAAAGGAAATTTTCATAGTATCGAGTATATTCCGCCCCATGAAGTCATTGATGAAGCATACCCCCTCTATCTCACGACCGGCCGGGTTCTTTATCAGTATCACACCGGAACCATGACCATGAAATCCGAAGGACTCAATGACCGTGCTCCGGAATGTTTTGTTGAAATATCTCCTTATGACGCCAAAAAATACGGCTTTAATGAAGGGCAAAAGGCCAACATCCAATCCCGACGCGGTGAGATTCGGGCACTGATCAAAATATCACCCATGGCGGTCGAGGGCACGGTTTTTATTCCCTTTCACTTTGCGGAGGCGGCAGCCAACAAATTGACCAATTCCGCGCTGGATCCGGTATCCAAGATCCCTGAATTTAAGGTGTGTGCCGTCAAACTTTCCAAAGCGGCCTGATCCTCTTCAAATCGATCGGACAATAGGGTGATCCTGTTCGGATCTGTGGCGATTCAACCTTGCGACAGGTTCTTCTTCTTTCATTGACTTGCGCGATGTATAAAATTAGTATTTCAGGGCCGATGCATCATAAACGGATTTCTGTAAAATAATTCACCACCATCGAGGCTGTTTTCGGTTGATCATGCAGTTTAAATTTCAATATCCGGGTTCGCTGGTAAGGCACCTTCTTTACGGGATGGGGATCTTTTACTTGGGACTGGCCTCAACCCCGGCTTTGGGACAGGACCTGGTGGCGTCTCCTGTGAATCTTTATTTTGCCGATACCACCCACTCGCGGCTGGGAGTTGAGATCCGTCAAATGGTCAAGCCTTCAGATCCGTCTCAACTGGGGCGTGAAATCATAAATGCGCTCATCCGCGGACCCCAGCAGGGGCTGATGCGGACCATTTCAGAGGCAACGGTGTTGAGGTCCGTCTTTGTAACAGAAGAAAAAATCGCGTATCTGGATTTTGAACACCATATCTCTTTATCTCATCCGGGTGGAGCCTTGCTCGAGTTGCTCACGATCTATTCAATTACCAATTCCCTTATTGTAAACATCACTGAAATCGAAAAGGTGAAGTTCCTGATCGACGGTACTGAATCGGAGACACTCTGCGGCCACATCGACATCAAATATCCTTTTAAAGCCAACATGGCGCTTATTCGATGAAAAAGAAAAGTAAAATAGAGAGAATTCGGAATATCGGAATCATTGCTCATATTGACGCCGGAAAAACCACGGTAACCGAAAGAATTCTCTATTATACCGGTCGCAGCTATAAAATGGGAGAGGTCCATGACGGCGAAGCCGTGATGGACTGGATGCCTGACGAACAGGAGAGGGGAATCACCATCACCTCTGCGGTCACGACCTGCCCCTGGAAAGAGAGCGAAATCCAGATTATCGACACCCCCGGACATGTAGATTTTACCATTGAAGTGGAGCGCTCTCTGAGAGTTTTGGATGGAGCTGTCGGTGTGTTCTGCGCTGTCGGCGGTGTGGAACCTCAGTCGGAAACGGTTTGGCGTCAGGCCGACAAATACCGGGTTCCTAAAATTGCATTTATCAATAAAATGGATAGAATCGGCGCGGATTTCTTCGGAACCATCGAAATGATGAAGGAAAAACTTCATACCCGGCCCCTCATCATACAGATCCCCGTCGGAGTCGAAGATAATTTTTATGGTGTCATCGACCTTATCCGCATGAAACAGATCCTCTGGGATGCCGATACGCTGGGTGCAGACTTCAGTATCGATGAGATTCAGGAAGACCTCCTGGAAGACGCAAAAAGCCACCGCGAGGAGCTCCTGGAAACCCTGGCCGAACTGGATGATGAAGTCATGGAAGCCTATCTTTCGGAAGGAACAGGATCCGCCCCTTCAGTCGATCTATTGACAAAAGCGATTCGTAAGGCGACTATCGATTTGAAACTGGTTCCGGTCTTATGCGGAAGTGCATTAAGAAACAAAGGAATCCAGCCGCTCTTAGATGCCATTGTCACATTTCTCCCAAGCCCATTGGACATTCCGCCCATTAGAGGCGTTCATCCGGAAAGCAATCTGCCTGTGGAATGCCCTCCGGATGAAAAAGCCCCTCTGGCAGCTCTTATTTTCAAAGTTTCCATCATGGAAGGAAGAAAGCTTTCTTTTGTCAGAGTCTACAGCGGAAAGCTGATCGGCGGAATTGATGTCTACAATCCGTCACGGCGCATTCATGAAAAGCCGTCCCGGATTTTGAGAATGCATGCCAACAAGAAAGAACGGATCGAAGACGCCGGCCCCGGAAGTATCGTGGGGCTCATCGGGCTGAAAGATTCATCAACCGGCGAAACCCTGTGCCTTCCGGATCATCCGGTCGTACTTGAAAAAATGGAGTTTTACGAGCCGGTCATCTCCATCGCCG
Source organism: Thermodesulfobacteriota bacterium (assembly GCA_040753295.1). Classification (GTDB taxonomy): domain Bacteria; phylum Desulfobacterota; class Desulfobacteria; order Desulfobacterales; family UBA2156; genus RBG-13-49-15. The sequence goes on from JBFMEI010000007.1 coordinate 7,562, forward strand.
TTGAGCCCAAAACCCACTCGGACCAGGAAAAACTCGATCAGATTCTTGAAAAATTTTTAATGGAAGATCCGACCTTGAGAGTCCGGAAGGATGAGGAGACCGGCCAGACCATTTTATCCGGGATGGGAGAGCTTCATCTTGAGATCATCATCAGCCGGATGCTTCGGGAATTCAACACCAGGGTGAATATCGGAAAACCCCAGGTCGTCTATCGGGAGAGCATCGAAAAAGAAGCGGAGTCATCGGTTGTTTTTGACAGGGAGATTGCCGGTCAGCGCCATTTCGGTGAGGTCCGGATCCGGCTTGCGCCTCTCCCACGAGGAAGCGGAAATCGCTTTAAGTTCGATATTCCTGAGGATCTGATTCCCGCATTTTATTTCCCATCCATCGAAAAAGGGGTCACGGATTCTCTGGCAAGCGGTGTTCTCATGGGATATCCGGTCGTGGATGTGGAAGCTTCACTGGTCGGAGGTTCCCATAAAGAATCCCTGGGGTCAGAACTCGCATACACGGTATCTGCGTCCATGAGCTGCAAGGAAGCCCTGTCCGCCGGAAACCCGTTCCTGCTGGATCCCATCATGTCTGTTGAAGTGATTGTTCCGGAGGCATTTATGGGGGATGTGATCGGAGATCTCAACGCGCGGAAAGGAAAAATCGAATCGATTCGACCCAAAACCGGAATACAGGTCATCAAGGCCGTAGTCCCTCTTGCTGAAATGTTCGGTTACTCCACGTCATTACGGTCGTCAACCCAGGGCCGGGGGACCTTCACCATGCAGTTCTCCCATTTTGACCGGCGATAACTTCTTTTCATGAATCATCTTCTATTATTTTTGGATTCATCTCTTTGCTCCTGCAGTCAACTTCAACAGGACCGGATTTCTCATTCCGGCATTCGGCACATCGGGTGTCACTGCACATCTGGCAGAAAAAACAATCCCGGCAATGATATTTTCTGAAATGAGATGGGGCTTCTTCAGGCTGAAAGATCACCCCCGTGACTCCGGGAAGCCTAATCCAGGGCATTTTGCTTTGATACTTTTCGAGAATTGTCTTTCAAGATCTTGATCTTCTCCCGGGAGCGGGCGTCATCCCCTTCTCTCTGCTTCACTTTTATCTGTCTGCGCATCACCCTCTCGACCTTCTGCCGCAGCATTTCAAATTCCGATTCGTCTTCCGGTTGGGAAAGATGAATCGGAGCATCAAAGGTCAGCATCACTCTTGCAAAAGGTTTTGGAATGAAAAACTGATCCCAGCTGTTAAAATACCATAACCGATCCGCATCAATATAAAACGGAACAATGACTGCATCGGCACTCAGTGCCAAACGGATAGCACCGGCTTTTACAATTCCGGCAGGACCCTGGGGGCCGTCCACAATATGCCCGGCCAGACCGTTTTCTTTCAACCGGGAGATCATGACTCTGAGTGCATCCTTCCCTCCTCTTGAAGAACTTCCTCTCACCGGATACCATCCGGTGAATTGAGCGACTCCCGCAATCAGATCTCCGTCTCTGCTCTGGCTGATCATCAGAGAGGGAGAAAACGGTTTATAGGTATTGAAATGCCGGATCACAGAGAAAAACTGCTGATGCCATCCACATAGCAGGACCCGGCCTCCCTGTTTCAGATGTCTGATCCATTCCGACTCATTGACAATCGTAAATCGAAATGTCCATGAGTATAACCGGATGAGACGGTATAGGAGAGATTGGACGGGTTTTGAACTCAGGAGCTGTTTGATCCAAAAATTCATCAAAAATATCCCTTATTCTCAGAGAATTGCTTGTAAAAAAGGTTCAGGCTTCCTTTCGGACCTCTTTGATCAGCTCTTCAAGGGTCTGTTTTCGTCCCGTATCTTTAGTGATTCTGGCCGCTCGTTCAAAATGAAAGAGTGCGTTCTTGCTGTCGCCTATTTTTCGGTAATACAAGCCAAGGTTTAAATGGGCTTGATCCATCTCTCCTTTTTTACCAAAGACTTCACCCAAAAAGTAATAGGCCTGGGCATGGTCTGCGTTTTTCTGAATAAGAGAGGAGAAAGTTTTTCCGGCGTCGTCAATTTTACCGAGCATGAGCTGGGTCCTCCCGAGATAGAAAAGTCCCTCCAGGTTTTTGGAACTCAACTCGGAAACGCTTTGGAGTGCTTTAAAAGCATCTTCATACTGACCACTTGAAAAATAGAGCCGTCCCAGATCAATCATCAAATCCGCATCAAATGCTCTTTTTTCCAGAGCCATTTTCATGTGCAAAATGGCGGCCGGGTAATTTTCAAGTCTCGAGAGAATCAATGCATACCCATAATGGGACAAGACGTCTTTTTTGATGGTTGCCGCAGACTCAAAATACCTGATAGCGGCATCTTTATCGCCGTAAAGGGCAAAAAGCCTCGCATGGGCCAAGTGAAACCGCTCCGGATCTATCGATTCTAGGGTTTTGGGATGAATTTCAATCCACGTCCCGATATATGCCATTCGATCTTCAGAAGCCGGGTGGGTGGAAAGATAAGACGGAATCTGTTCGGAACCGAACCATTGCTTGCTGCGGATCTTTTTCAGAACCGAGAGCAACCCCTCCCTTCCGTAACCGGCTGTGGAAAGATATTTGAGTGCAATCTGATCCGCCTGAATTTCATCCTCCCGACTGTATGCCAAATTGGCGGATTGAGCGGCTGCAATGGAACCCAGGGTTACCGCATTCGCCACTTCGGATGCACCCCCGGCGCCCAGAAATATGCCGGCAACGACTCCGGCAAGAGTTGCAATTCCGATTTTTTTGGACCGCTCAATCTTTTCTGAAATGTGTCGGCAGAGGACATGGGCGATTTCATGAGCAATAATACCGGCCAGTTCCTCTTCGGTTTCCATGGCCAGGAACAATCCGCTGTTGATAAAAATATGCCCGCCGGGACCGGCAAATGCATTATAAACCTCTTCCTTGATGATATAAAACCGGTAATTGAAAGACTGATCAGGCATGGCTGCCAGGATCTTTTTACCCACGTCATTCACATATCCTACAATCATGGGGTCTGTGATCAGCTTGTAGTTGCTCTTGACCACCTTCATGAATTCACGGGCGAGCTCCTCTTCTTCCTTGATGGTAATGGCGGATACCTCTTGTGCGAAGATCAATATGACCAGAGTCAAGGAGATCATGCACCGGAATATAAATTTACTCGCCGGATTCATCCGACTCCCCAAAGGATATAAGATTCGATGAGGTTCAAATGCCTTTTCAAACTCCACATTCTGTGGTAATGGTCAACTATGGCACATATCATCTGCATTGCCAATCAGAAAGGAGGGGTCGGCAAAACGACCACGGCTGTCAATCTCGGAGCCTCTCTGGCAGTTTCAGAAAAGAAAACCCTTCTGGTTGACTGCGATCCCCAGGCAAATGCCACAACAGGGATCGGAATCGACAAGACCACAATTCAAAAGACATTATACCATGGATTGGTGGAAGGGAACAGTGCCGGGGAGCTGATCCTTGATACTGAAATTGAAATGCTCAAGGTCATCCCGTCCCGAATCGAGCTGATCGGATTTGAAGTGGAGATGATGAATGCCGAACATCGGGAGATGGCTTTAAAGGAGCTTTTGGAGGGCATTAAGGATGATTTTGATTATATTATATTGGATTGTCCTCCTTCTTTAAGTCTTTTAACCATCAATGCCATGACTGCTGCCGATGCATTGCTGATTCCGCTGCAATGTGAATTTTACGCACTGGAAGGGCTTGGCCAGCTTCTTGGGACCGTAAAACGGGTCAAAAAGAGCCTCAATCCTGATTTGATAATTGTCGGCATCCTTCTGACCATGTTTGATACCCGAACCAATCTTTCTCATCAAGTGGCTGAAAATGCAGAAAAATATTTTAAAAATCTACTTTTTAAAACAACGGTACCCAGAAACGTGCGTCTTGGGGAAGCCCCAAGTTTCGGGAAGCCGATCCTTCTTTACGACGCGACCTCAATCGGGGCAACCAGCTATTTTGCATTGGCAAAAGAGATCATGAATTCACCCCGAATTAAGATCCAGACCACCACTTAATCAAGGAAATCCGATTACAAAATGGAACGCTCAAAAGAGTCTGAAAGCAGTAAACGAAAAACCAGAAAACTGGCGCTGGGGAGAGGGCTTGACGCGCTGATTCCGGATATCAGCACGGCAGTGGAAGAGCCCAAAACTTTCTTTTTCTGCGACATGGATCTCATCCATCCGAACCGATATCAGCCGCGCATCCTTTTTTCTGAGGATGAGCTCGTTCAGCTTTCCCAATCCATCAGAGAAAAAGGGGTCATACAACCCCTTTTAGTCCGCAGGGACGGTGCCGGGTATGAAATTGTGGCAGGAGAGCGACGATTTCGAGCCGCCAAACTGGCAGGTCTTGATAAAATCCCCGTGATCCTTAAACCCATGCAGGATGAGGATCTGCTGGAAACCTCCATCATTGAAAACATCCAGAGGGAAAATTTGAACCCGATGGAGGAAGCCCAGGCTTACCACCGGCTGATGACCCAATTTCAGTTGACCCAGGAAGAGGTGTCAACCCGGGTTGGAAAAAGCCGGCCGACCATTGCCAACCTGCTGAGACTACTCCTTCTTCCGGATGAAATCAGAACTCTAATCATGAAAAACGCATTAAGCATGGGGCATGCCCGGGCGCTGTTGGGAGCAGAAACACCGGCCGCGCAAATCAAAGCTGCCCGTCTGGTGATTTCAAAACGGCTTTCAGTCAGAGAAACCGAATCCTTGATCAACCGCATGAAATCAGAGAGAAAGCGTTCGGGGAAAAAGGAGAGAAAAGCAAATCCGGTTTATATTTCCGATCTGGAGGATTCTCTCTCCCGCCGATTCGGCACCCGGGTCCGGATTATAAGGCAGGGAAAAAAGGGGACGGTTGAGATTGATTTTTTTAGCGATGATGATCTGGATCGGATCATCCGTCTGATCCATTCATAACCCTGAGTTGCCCGCCATTACGGATAATGGTCTTCCATGTCTCTTCACATCATCATTGACGGATATAACATGATTCACCGTTCTAAAACTCTGGGAACGGTAAGACGCGACGATTTACAGAACATTCGAAGCCGGTTACTTAAAAAACTGGCTGCGTACAAAAAAGTCAAGCGCCACCGGATAACCGTGGTTTTTGACGGTGCCAATGCCCCATCTGTTACTCCGTCACGAAGTCGATCGGAAGGGATCGAAATTCACTTTTCATGCACCGGTGAATCAGCGGATTCGGTTATCAAACAGATGGCTGAACTCGAAAGGGAAAAAGCGCTGGTTGTGAGTTCAGACCGGGAAATAACAGAGTATGCGGCATCCAGAGGATCCGCTGTGATTTCAGCCGATGATTTCGAAAACAGAATCTCCCGGGTTCTTCATATGGACGCACCTGATCCTCTGTTTTTTGAAAAAGATGAAACCCAAGGCTGGATTCCGGAAAAGAAAAAAAAGGGACCCGATCGACGGCTTTCAAAAAAGGAACGGAAAAACCGGTTAAAACTTGTCAAAATATGACCGGGTTAAGGGAAAAATCATGAAAAGGATCTGTGTGGTGGATGGACAGGGGGGCGGGATCGGAAGTGCGATCATTAAAAAACTCAAAGAAATATTTGAAGAAAGAATCGAGGTCATCGCTTTGGGAACCAATGCAATCGCCACATCCCAGATGCTGAAAGCCCGGGCCAACCGGGGAGCTTCCGGTGAAAACGCCCTGATTCATACTTCAGCGCGTGTGGATATCATTATCGGCTCTATCGGAATCCTCATGGCCAATGCCATGATGGGAGAGATTACCCCGCGCATGGCCGAAGCGGTGGCATCAAGCCCGGCAAAAAAAATTCTTCTCCCTTTAACTCAGGAAAATATTGAAGTGGCAGGAGTTACTTCCATGCCGCTCCCCCATCTGATCGATGCACTGATTGAGAAGCATTTAAAAAAAGAAATCCAAGCATAATCAAAAGGAACCCGAATCATGTGTGAAGCAAACGCCTATCTTATCGAAGGAAATGAGAAGCAATTGGTCATGGAAGCTGTCGATACCGTCGAGCCTGAAGAAGATGGAATCAGACTCGTCAATATCTTCGGGGAGCAAAAATATATCAAAGCCCATATCCATTCCCTGGCTCTTGTGGATCATCATATTCTTTTAAAAAAGATCGACTCCTGACTCACATCATGACCGGTGCGATAATCACCCCGGCGTCGAAAAGGGAATAAATGAAGATCATTGTCGCTAAAACCGCCGGCTTCTGCATGGGAGTTCGCAGAGCCGTCGAGATGGTACTCGATTCCCCGGCCAAACACCAGGAGCCTATTTTCACCTACGGACCTTTGATTCACAACCCTCAGGTGCTGGCACTTCTTGAAGAAAAAGGGATCCGCATCCTTAAAACAATTCCGGAACATGGGTCCGGAACCGTTCTTATCCGCGCCCATGGAGTCCCTCCTGAAGTCAAAACAAAATTGACCGCAGCAGGTTTCCGAGTCATCGACGCCACTTGTCCCAGAGTTATTAAAGTCCAGACCATCATTCGAAAATATACCCGGCAGGGATATACGGCGATCATTGTCGGAGACCGGGATCATCCTGAAGTCGTGGGGCTTCTGGGATATGCCCATGGAAAAGGGCGTGTAGCCGCCGACCTCCATGAACTTCAAACCCTCCTCCCTTTCGATCAGGCGATCATTGTGGCACAGACGACTCAGAATACCCTGCTTTTTGAGGATATTAAAACATGGGTCGCCAAAGCACATCCGCATTACAAAATATTCAACACCATCTGTGATTCGACTGAGAAGCGACAGATCGAGGTCAAGCGCCTCTCGGAAGCCGTGGATGCGATTGTGGTGGTGGGAGGCCGGGAAAGTGGAAATACCCAGCGGCTGGCTACAATCGCCAGGCAAAGCGGGAAGCCGGCATATCACGTTGAAACCGAAGAAGAGCTTGATGAAGTGTTAGCTGATGTTCATCAGATCGGAATTACTGCCGGCGCTTCCACTCCAAACTGGGTCATCAAGCGGGTCTACCGGACATTGGAATCCTTTCCCATGAAAAAAGGGAAAGGATGGCGGCGCTGGTGGTTCAATATTGAACGGTCCCTCCTGTTGACGAGCATCTATGTTGCTTTTGGAGCCGGCGCCTTATGTTATGCCGGCTCCAAACTTCAGGGAATTGCCGGGCATCTCCCGAATGTGCTCATCTCCATTTTGTATGTCCAGTCCATGCATATTTTGAATCATCTCGTGGGGAGAAAGGCGGATCGCTATAATGATCCGGAGCGGGCCTCTTTTTATGATAATCATAAATGGCCTCTCTCGCTTCTTGCCGTTTTGGCCGGCGGTCTCGGGCTTATGGCGGCTTTCTCCCTGGGATCGATCCCTTTTATTATCCTATTAGGCATGAGCCTTACCGGACTTTCTTATAATCTTCGCATTATCCCGGGACAACCCATTAAGGGTAAATATCGAAAAATCCGGGATATTCCCGGATCCAAAACCCTTCTCATCACCCTTGCATGGGGAATTGTCACATCCCTTTTTCCGTCCTTTACCTCCTCTGAGGGGATCACGTGGCATACCCCCATCGTCTTTGTGTGGGCAGCCGGAATGGTCTTTATCCGTACCGCATTTTTCGATATTCTGGACATGCAGGGAGATAGAATCATCGGAAAGGAAACCATTCCAATCCTCCTGGGAGAGAAAAAAACCATGCGGCTTTTAAAATGGATGCTCGCCGCCATCATGGGAATCCTCCTTATATCAAGCATCCTGAAACTGGTTCCGGCTCTGGGCTATCTCCAGATTATCCCATTGGCGTCCCTTCTATTTCTCCTTTCAGGGTATGAAAAGGAATATCTCCTTCCCGGAGTCCGTGTGGAATTCTTAGTGGAAAGTCATTTCATTCTGGCAGGAATGATTGCTCTGGCATGGGATCTTACAGCAGGATAGAACCGGGTTTTTTTCAGGAAAAGGGGGGTTCGATTCCTTTCCAGAGCCGTTTGATGTTTTCGGTATGCCGAATCCAGATGAGAACCGCCGCGATCAGCGCAGAACCGGTGAGCAATCCGGAATGAGTCGACTCCCACAGTGCTGCCGGAAGCGCCAAGGCAGCTCCAAGGGAAGCCGGAGAAATTCGATCGGAAAAACAGAAGATCATGATAAAGACCAGAATGGAAATTGCCGTTGCAATGGGTGAAAGAATGAGAAAAGCTCCGGCTGCTGTGGCAACTCCTTTCCCCCCTCCTTTAAATCCGGTGAATAACGGATAAAGGTGTCCTGAAAACACTGCAAGGATGACCAGCGCCAGATACCCATCCCTTTCCGGTGTTGAACCGGAAGTGATTCTGAAGGCCAGCCATACCGGGATTCCCCCTTTTCCCATATCACCTAAAAGGGTCATGGCACCCAAAACCGATCCGGCCACCCGCCTGACATTGGTCGCACCGATATTTCCGCTTCCTGTTTTTCGAATATCTGCTTTAGAAAAAAGCCGTGTTAAAATGAGCCCAAAGGGAATTGATCCCAGAACATAGGCAAAGGGGATCAGGCCGATTCTCTTCGCCCATAAGAAAATTTCCATGAATCCTCTGCCCTCCCAATACTGATTCTCGGGGTTGATTCTGATTCGAAATACGGATATAGATTAAATCGCTCAATTTAGGTTATAGACAGGAAACCCGGGTAATGCCTCTGAACACTCTCAAGATAAACCCTTCCCCTTGAAACCCATCGTATTGCCCATTGAAGATGTTCTCGATCTCCACACCTTCCAACCCCGTGAGGTTCCGGATCTATTAGACGACTACTTTACCGCGTGCAGAGATGCCGGGATCTTTTTTGTCCGGATTATTCATGGAAAAGGGAAAGGAGTGCTCAAACACCGGGTTCTTTCTCTGTTGGCCGGGCACCCCATGGTCGAATCATTTCAGGACGCCCCTCCTCAGGAAGGGGGATGGGGCGCCACGCAGGTTACCCTTAAAAAACGGATCTAATCTTTTTGGAGTTCCACCAGATCCGCATAATAATCGAGAACTTCCGGATTTCTCAGCGCATCTTTATTGAGAACCGGCTGATTATGAATCACCTTCCTGACCGCCAGTTCCACTTTTTTCATGTTCAGCGTATAGGGAACATCCGGGACCTGGAGAATTTTGGTCGGAACATGTCTGGGAGATGCATTGGTTCGAATGGTATTTTTAATTTTCTGTTTCAATGCATCGGTTAATTCATGTCCCTGCGCCAGTTTGACAAATAGAATGACCCTCACATCATTATTCCAGTTCTGACCCACAACGATACTGTCCTCGATTTCCGGAAGCTGCTCGACCTGCCGATAGATCTCGGCGGTTCCAATCCGGACCCCTCCGGGATTCAAGGTGGCATCGGAACGTCCATAGATGACAACCCCGCCCCGTTCATTGACGGTGATATAATCTCCGTGCCGCCAGATATTGGGATATACATCAAAATAGGCGCTGTGGTATTTTCGACCATCCGGGTCATCCCAGAAATAAATAGGCATGGAGGGGAATGGCTTTGTACAGACCAATTCCCCCTGCCGGCCGACAACCGGCTTTCCTTCATCGTTAAAGGCTTCAACCTTCATGGCAAGTCCACGGCACTGTAATTCTCCTGCATATACGGGTGCCATGGGGTTTCCCAATGCAAAACAACCGTTCAAATCCGTTCCGCCTGAAATAGAGGCAAGCTGCAGGTCCGATTTGATATCCCGGTAAACGAATTCAAATCCCTCAATGGAGAGGGGAGAGCCTGTGGAAAGAATCGTCCGCAGGGGTGAAAGGTCATACGATTCCCGGGGTTTAATCCCGGAATTTTGAAGCGCAGCCAGGTATCCGGCGCTGGTTCCAAAAATGGAGATCTTCTCATTTTGAGCCATCTCCCAGAGTGCCCCGGCATGGGGATGAAAGGGATTCCCGTCATAAAGGACCAGGGTGGCGCCCACGGAAAGAGAGCTGGTCAACCAGTTCCACATCATCCATCCACAGGTGGTAAAATAGAAAATCGTGTCGGTTCGCTTGAGGTCGGTGTGAAGCATGAGTTCTTTCATGTGATGAATCAGGATCCCTCCGGCACTTTGAACCATGCACTTGGGAAGGCCTGTGGTCCCGGATGAATACATGA
>JBFMEI010000008.1:0-17667 GCA_040753295.1 Thermodesulfobacteriota bacterium
TTTCCATCTCGTGCCGGATCAGATGTTCAATCTGTTTTAACTCACCCTCCGGGACTTCCAGAACCAGCTCGTCATGAACAGATAGAAGCAGTGCAGATTGGAGACGCTGCTTCCGGATCGCCGCATCGGTTCTGATCATGGCGACTTTTATCAGATCCGCTGCTGTTCCCTGAATCAGGGTATTAATCGCCGCCCGCTCTGCAAACTGACGCATTCCGGGATTTGAACTGAGAATATCCGGGAAAAAGCGGATTCTCCCGAGCAGCGTGCTGACCTGTCCGGTTTTTCTGGAGTTATCCAGGGTATGATCGATGAAACGCCGAACTCCCTGATATCTTCCAAAATAATGATCGATGTATGTCTGGGCCATTTTCTGGCTGATTCCAAGCTCCCGGGATAATCCGAATGGGCTCATGCCGTAAATGATTCCAAAGTTGATGACTTTGGCCTGTCTTCTCAGTTCAGGGGTGATCATCGACGGGAAGACCTGGAACACTTCGGATGCGGTTCGGGTATGAATATCTTCGTCATTGGTAAATGCATCGATTAAAATGGGATCTTCAGAATAATGAGCCAGGATCCGGAGTTCGATCTGGGAATAATCTGCCGATAAAAGGTGCCACCCGTCCTGGGGGATAAAGGCGCTCCGGATTTCCCTTCCTTCATCGGTTCGGACAGGGATATTTTGAAGGTTAGGGTCGGAACTGCTCAACCGGCCGGTTGCCGTGATCGTCTGGTTGAACGAGGTATGGATCCGCCCGGTTTCCGGATGAATCATCTCAAGGAGTGCATCCACATAGGTGGATTTCAATTTGGTCAGGGTCCGGTGCCTCAGCATCAGGGCCGGAAGCTCGTGGTGAACCGCCAGATTGGTGAGAACCTCCACGTCGGTAGAAAAGGCTGTTTTTTTTCTGGTTTTTTTCTGCACCGGAAGTCCAAGTTTCTCAAAAAGAATCCGTCCGAGCTGCTGAGAGGAATTGATGTTGAATTCTTCACCAGCCGCCGAGTAAATTTGATTTTCAATATCCAGAAGCTGACCTTCAAATGATTTTGAAAGACCGGCAAGGCGTTTTCGATCCACGCATATGCCGCGCATTTCCATCCGTTTTAAAACACCCACCAGCGGCATCTCCACGGATTCAAAAAGATCGGCAAGTTTCATTTCCTGAAGTTTTGGGCCAAGGACATGATATGCCATCAGTGTGATATCCGCATCTTCACATGCATACCGGGTTGCGTCTTCAATAGGGACTTCAGAGAAGTTCCCGGCTTTTCCGGCGACATCCGGATAGAGAATTTTATGATGATCGAGAAAATCAAGGGCGATCTGGTCAAGACCGTGGGTCCGTTTGGAAGGATCAATCAGATAGGATGCCACCATGGTATCGAAAGAAATTCCTGCGAGATCCGCCCCATGCCGGTTGAAGACGATCCAATCGTATTTGATGTTTTGGCCGATTTTTTCAATTTCAGGATTCTTCAGAATCGGGTTCAAGCGCTCAAGGACAATCTTCAGGTCGAGCTGGGCGTCCTGAGAAAGGGAATGCCCCAGGGGGATGTAAACCGCTTCATCCGGCCGAACGGCAAGGGAGATGCCGACGAGCCTGGCACGCATGGGATTTTCAGAAGTGGTTTCAGTATCGATGGAGAGTCGGTTTGCGGTCTTGAGGGTGGAAAGAAATAAAGAGAAGGAGTCCATGTCCTGGATGGAAAGGTATCGTTTTCGGCTGAGATCAGACGGGGCTGGGAATGCGGTTTGGAGTTGTTTGAACTCAAGTTCTGCAAAAAGCTCCCCCAGTTCTTTTCGATCCGGGGTTTTGACGCGGAATCGTTCGGGTTCGAATAAGACAGGAGCCCGGGTATCGATGGTGGCTAACTGTTTGCTGAGAAATGCCTGCTCCTTATGGGCCTCAAGAATTTCCCTCTGCCGGCGAAGATGGATATCCGGGAGGTGGGCGTAGAGCGTGTTCATATCCTTGAATTGTTTGATGAGAGAGAGCGCTGTTTTTTGACCGATTCCCGGAACTCCCGGGATATTGTCTGAAGGATCGCCGGAGAGCCCCATCATGTCCGTCATCTGTTCCGGTTCGATTCCGAACTCTTTCCGGATCGTTTCGATATCGATGCATTTATCTTTCATGGGATCCAGAATGGTCATGGTGTTGCTGACGAGTTGCATGAAGTCTTTGTCTCCGGTGACCACAACCACATGAAATCCCGAGTCCTGGGCCAGCCGTCCGAGGGTTCCGATCAAGTCATCCGCTTCATATCCGGCTTCTTCAATTATGGGAAAGTTAAACGCATGGGTGACCTTCTTGATGTAGGGAATCTGAACGATCAGATCTTCGGGAAGAGGGGGGCGATTTGCCTTGTAATCTTTAAACAGCCGGTGTCGGAATGTGGGGCCTTTTGAATCAAACAATACTGCAAGATATGCCGGCTGGTTCTCATGGATGAGTTTCATCAGGATTCGAGTGAATCCGAAGACGGCGTTGGTGGGAAATCCCTTTGAATTGGAAAGACTGCGGATGGCATGATATGCCCGATGAATATAGGCGCTGCCGTCTATCAGAAAAATGGTTTTACCGGGGTCGGATCCGATTTTCATTCCCGCTCCATCTGATGAGAAGATTCAGCCATAATCCAAAATCATTGCTGTCGTGAAGGTGCCGTTGACAGACGCGATGGTCTGGATTAGGATTTTTTAGGCTCTATTTAACATGGAAGCAATCGAACAACAAGTAGATGCAAAGGAATCATATGAATAGAGGAGAAGTCATTAAAGACGATGGGAAGCTGAAAGCGGTATTAAATAACTCAAAAACCATTGCTGTTCTGGGGTTAAGCCCCAAACCGGAACGGGATTCATTTCGGGTGGCGAAATATCTCCAGGAAAACGGATATCAGATCATTCCGGTTCGTCCCGGGCAGGAGCAAATTTTGGGTCAGGCATCTGTTTCATCCTTAAATGATATCCACGAACCTGTAGATATCATCGATGTTTTCCGCAGGTCCGATCAGATCATGGAACATGCCCGGGAAGCGCTCAGGATCAAACCGAAGCTCTTCTGGATGCAGCTTGGGGTGGAAAACATGGAAGCCGCTGAACTGTTAATTGAAAACGGCATTAATGTGGTCATGAACCGGTGTATAAAAATAGAACATGCAAGACTTGCCGGAAAGTAACCCAAGCCGTATTCCGCGGCGTCGAAGACCCCGTCAGCATGTATGCCATTGCTGCCGAAAGGATTTTCCATTCTGCTGGGAATGCCGATGTGGGTTTGCCATTTGCCAGAGTTGCATGATGGAGAATTTGTGGGGAATGACGTGTAATGCCATTACATGGCAATGCCCGGACTGTGGCGGACAAAACGGGTTCGGAAATCAATAAGAAGGGAATGAGCGCCGCCACAGAATAAAATGCCGGCAGAAACCCCTCTTAAGCAATGGTAATGACTTTGTCCGACAGTTGCATGGCGGTCACGATGTCCAGCATGTTTGTGGTGACTCCGGTCTGTTTTTTCTCAAGGAGATTGAAATGGTTCAAACAGGTGCCGCAGACAAGGATTTGAAGCCCGCTCTTTTCCAGCTTTTGAAGATCCTCCAGAACTTCTGAACCCTCCACAGATAGTTTGACCCCATTATTTACCAGAATCAATCTCCAGAGCTCGGATCCCATTTCTTTTAAAGTCCGGATGAAGTTGATCATCAGCTTCAATCCCAGATCATCGTCACCATGGCCGATTCGATCCGTTGAACACATGATCAGGGTTTTTTTATGGGCTTCTCCGCAGGTGACGGCAGGCACAGGTCCCGGGGATTGTTCCGGGTCCCGTTTCCCGAAAACAATAAAATGGTTATCGCTTTTATCCAAATTCGTTTGAAATCCCTGCGAATCCAAAAAGCGTCTCACATTCTCCTGAGAAGCGGGATTGTCCACCAGTACTTTGACCTCATCAAAATGATCCTGTTCCAGGGATGCCCTGGTTTCCAAAACCGGGGCGGGGCAAGACAGTCCCCGTGCATCGATTTCTTTCATTGGGTTTCTCCGTTTCTCAATTCACGTCTCATGGTTCCACAAAAATAGTCTCTTTATCTGATGGAATAACTTCTCCGATAATGGATGCATCCTGGATTCCATTCTGCTTCAGATGGACGATCATCTCTTCCGCATCCTTGGAATCGACACTGATCAGGAGTCCTCCGGAGGTTTGAGGATCAAAAAGGATATCTGCACCGATATCGCCGACCGGTGGAGCCCATTGAACCAGGTTCTTTCGAAATTCTCTGTTTTTGAAAGTTCCTGCCGGAACAAATCCGATCCGCGCAAATTCAAAGGCTTCGGGAATGACCGGTATGGATTTTAAATAGAGCCGCACGGAATTCCCTGAGCCCACAACCATTTCAGCGAGATGACCCAGAAGTCCGAACCCGGTAATATCCGTGCAGGCATGCACCTTATAACGGCGCATAATCCGGGATGCGTTTCGATTCAATGTTGTCATGAGTCGGGTCGTCTTTTCAATGGTATCCCTTTTTGCCATTTTCCCTTTTGCGGCCGTTGCAATAATGCCGGTGCCTAAGGGTTTGGTTAGGATAAGCGAATCGCCGGGCATCAGGTTTTTCTTTGTAAGAATCTGATCCGGCCTGATGAACCCGGTAATTGAAAGCCCGTATTTGAGCTCATTGTCTTCAATGCTGTGTCCTCCGATCAAGACCACATCGGCTTCCTTGAGCTTATCGATCCCTCCTTCCAGAATCTGCCGCAGCACGCTGATCTCCATTTTTTTTACAGGAAAAGCCACCAGATTCATGGCGGTCTTGGGATCTCCACCCATGGCATAGACATCGCTCAATGCATTGGCTGCCGCAATCCGGCCGAATTCGTAGGGATCATCAACGATGGGCGTAAAAAAGTCGACAGTCTGAATGATGGCCAGATCTTCTGAAATCCGATAAACGCCGGCATCGTCGGCATTTTCAAGGCCGACGATTACATTGGAATTTGTCGGGATATGTAATCCGCAAAGCGCCTGATCCAGGTCCCCTGGAGGAAGCTTGGAGGCTCACCCCGCTCCGGAGACAGTTGCGGTCAGCCGGATGGATCCACTCTCGGGCATCGGAGATTCCCCTTTCCTTTTCTAAATGAAATCGATCTGATACGAATTCATACGTTTTATAACAATTCCTGAATCTTCCTATCATGTCCCTGAACGTAAATCAAAACGATAATGATGATGTGCCCCAGGCTTGGAGATATTATTATGGGTTTAAAAATGGTTTTTCTCCGGTTGTCATCTCTCGTTTCTTTGGTTAAACCTAAATTGAGCGATTGTTGAGTTTGCTGAAGATGCAAGGAAGAGGATACTGGGCAATACTGTAGTATGCCCAGTACCCGATGACGCAGCAGGTTCGGCAAAATCGGCAATCCCAAAGGGTTTTAAATAATGACATCATTATTCCATGACCGATGAAACCTGTTTGGAATTTTTTAAACGATGGATTATGGTTGCATGCGCTTGTATTTCTTTTATAAATTCTTTTGTCATTATTTAAAACGATCAATTTAGGTTAAAATGAGGTATGGAAAAACAATCCCCTTATCGACTGACGCTGGTTCTATGTATGGCTGAAATATTCGGCATGGCCTCCATTTCAGTCTTTCCCGCATTGCTTCCGATTTTTCTGCGCGAATGGAAATTAAGCCACACCGCAGCCGGTTGGATCAGTGCTGCATATTATGGTGGATATATTCTTTCCGTCCCGTTTCTGACGGGCGCAACCGATCGGATTGATGCCAGAAAGATCATGGGGATAGGGGCGATCTTGGGGATAGCTTCTGCCCTGGGTTATGCGTTTTTTGCCCAAGGGTTCTGGTCTGCGGCGGGATTCCGGTTTCTATCCGGTATAGGGCTTGCCGGCATCTATATGCCGGGTCTTAAAATTGTGAGTGATCATACTGAAGGAGCTCTCCAATCGCGATTCGTCTCTTTTTATACGGCCAGTTTCAGTATCGGTGCAAGTTTATCGTATTTATTGGCCGGAGAAGTGTATCGCATGGCCGATTGGCACCTGGCGTTTATTGCATCAGCCGGGGCCACGGCGGTTGCCCTTGGTATTCTGGGAGTCCTGGCCCCTCCGGGAAAAATCCGAACCGGGTATCCCACTGCGTTTTTTTCTGACTTGAAAAGAGCGTTCCGTTCCCGTCCGACTCTGGGATATGTCCTTGGGTATGCGGCTCATATGTGGGAACTTTTTTCGTTTCGCGCCTGGGTCGTGGCATTTCTTGTCTTTTGCCTTGGATTCCATCCTGGAGAATCTTTTTTCTGGAGTCCGACGCAAATCGCTTTTCTGGTAAACCTGATCGGACTCCCGGCGAGTATTCTGGGGAATGAGCTCTCCCGTCGGTTCGACCGGAAAAAGGTGATCACGATCTCTATGGTTGTTTCCGCCGGGATCGGCGCCGGTATCGGATTCACCGCGTCTCTGCCATACCTTCTGGTGGTGGGGTTGGTGATCCTTTATGGAGTTACAGTTACCGCGGATTCATCCTCATTGACGGCCGGTGCTGTTTCCTCGGCACCCGAAGGGTTCCGGGGGTCTGTTCTTGCCGTTCATTCCTTTATCGGATTTGGAGCGGCTTTCCTGGGTCCGCTGGTTGTCGGGATTCTCCTCGACGCATTCCATGGCGGAAGGTTGGCATGGGGATTCGGATATTTAATCATGGGAGCCGGATCTCTGATCGGTCCCCTGGTTCTTTCCGGTTTTCGTTCAGATAATGAAAAGAAAAACTAGATGCCGCCGGGGGGTGACCGCAAATCAATTTTCGGTTTATTCTCAATCGGATCCGTTTTCAGCGCCAATGCGGCAACCGGACAAATCCGCTGACACTCCCGGCATTCCCGGCAATACTCCTCATCTGCAGGTGAACCGGGGGTGATGCAAAGATGGGTATCGAATCCGCGCCCGGCAAATGCTATTTTCGAAAGTCCGTTTCGATTCCCACAGACATAGATGCAGCGACCGCAGAGAACGCAACGGTTCGGATAATAGGCCAGAACCGGATGCGAGTCGTCAATATCGGCGGATTTAAGCCGCTGTTCAAAAGGATGGCTTTTCAAACCGGTCTTAAGAAAACGGGCCATGTTCTGCAACGGACAGCCGGGGTTGGCCGGACACTTCCGGCACTCGATGCGATGAGCGGATAATAACAGCTTGAGAGCCGTGCGCTGGAGGGCTCGAACTTGTGGCGTATCGGTTCGGACAATCATGCCGGGTCCAACAGGGGTGATGCAGGCAGGAACCGGTGATGGGAGCCCATCAATCTCCACAAAACATAACCGGCAGGATACCGGTGGAGGATTCATTCCTTTGATATGGCATAGATTCGGAATATATATTCCATTTTCCAGGCACGTGTCGAGAAGGCTCTTTCCCGGCGCTGCCGAAACGCTCTTTTCGTCAATCCGGATTTCAATCATTACCTGTTTCGCTTTCATGCATTAATGGGCGGTTGAGTCTCCTGCCGGACGGGGGATGACAGGAGCCAGGTGCGGTGGAGAAATCTTTCTAACGGCATTGTAATCCGGAGGACAGGCGGCCAGGCATTCCCCGCATTTGACACAGCGCTCCTGATCGATCCCTTTTTTACGGGTGCTTGTAGTGAAAACAGCATCTGTCGGGCAGCACCCCACGCAGACATCACATCCTCTGGCGCATTTGTCGAGGTCTATATAATAAGCGATCAGCGGCCGACATCTGAGGGCCGGGCACCGGCCTTCCCGGATGTGTGCCTCATATTCATCCATGAAATACCGGATGGAGGTGAGAATGGGATTGGGTGCGGTTTTTCCAAGTCCGCACAGAGATCCTCTCCGAATATCTTCACTGAGGCGCACCAGCAGTTCGAGATCTCCGGGCCTTCCCTTCCCTTCCGTGATCCGGTTAAGGGTTTCAAATATGTGATGGGTGCCGATCCGGCAGAAGGTGCATTTTCCGCATGACTCTTTCCGGGTGAAATCAATAAAAAAGCGGGCGACATCCACCATGCAGGTATCTTCATCCATTACTACCATCCCACCGGAACCCATCATGGCTCCGGCCTTCCTGAGAGAGTCGAAATCGACGGGGATATCCAGAAAAGGTTCTGGAAGGCAGCCGCCTGACGGGCCTCCGATCTGAACCGCCTTAAATTTTTTTTTCTTTGGAATCCCTCCGCAGATATTAAAAATGAGATCTCTTAAGGTAACCCCCATGGGGATTTCCACAAGCCCGGAATGAACAACATCCCCGACGATGGAAAAGAGAGCGGTACCCGCGCTTCCCTCGGTCCCTATGGAGCGGTACCATGCCCCGCCATTGGTAATTATCGGCGGGATCGACGCAAAGGTTTTAACATTGTTGATGACCGTGGGTTTTTTTTCAAATCCCTGTTCCACAGGAAAGGGGGGTCGGTGTCGGGGCATCCCCCGGTAACCTTCCATGGAGTGAATCAGGGCTGTCTCTTCACCGCATACAAATGCACCGGATCCTGTGAATAAATCGATGGTCAATGAAAGGGGAGTGCCTAAAATGGATGACCCCAGCAATCCGCTGGCTGTTGCCTGTGAAATCGCCCGCGCGATGATTCGAATCGCAAGAGGATATTCTGCTCGAATATAAATGTATCCTTTTCGGGCTCCGACCGCATGGGCGCAGATAACCATACCCTCCAGAACCTGGTAAGGGTTGCTTTCCAGAAGGGTCCGATCCATGTAAGCTCCCGGATCTCCCTCATCGGCATTGCAGACGATGATTTTATCTCCCCGGGCCGCCCTGAAAGCCATTTCCCATTTTTGCCCGGTTGGAAACCCGGCGCCGCCGCGCCCGCGAAGACCTGAATTCCTGATCTCGCGGATCACTTCTAAAGGAGGGAGTTCCAGGGCTTTTGCCAATCCCTGGTAACCGCCGGAATCAAGATATTCAAATAGGCTTTCCGGATCGATATGCCCACAGTTCCCCATGACGATTCGGGTTTCCCGGTTAAACCTTGAAAAATCATGGACTGAAGGGACCAGGTCGTTGGATTGAGCCGCTCCGTAAACATGTTCAAAACAGGGATCTCCCTGTCCTAGAAATTGCCGGACCAGCATTTCAGCTTTTCCCGGATG
This sequence comes from Thermodesulfobacteriota bacterium, assembly GCA_040753295.1. Taxonomy (GTDB): domain Bacteria; phylum Desulfobacterota; class Desulfobacteria; order Desulfobacterales; family UBA2156; genus RBG-13-49-15. The sequence continues at coordinate 9,150 of JBFMEI010000008.1, forward strand.
CACTTCGTGATAAAAAATGGGCGGGAATCCGGAATCCGGATGATGAATCATCACCAGAGGCTCTGCATAACAATGGCCAAGACATCCTACGCTGTGAATTTTTGCTTCGATTTTGAATTCGGAAAGCGCCTGTTTAAATGCTTTTCTTGTTTCCAAAGCGCCGGCGGCAATTCCGCATGTGGCTGACCCGATCTCAATAACCGGGAGAGGGTTGCTGAAGGGGGTCATCTCCGGTCTGTTTTCCCGGATGGATTTCAAACGAAATGACGGAGAGCCTTCACTGATTTTGTGCATCTTCGGGATTTTGTCTCTGAGCCATTTCGTTTTCGACCTGAATCCGGGTGAAAATCCCTTCCACTTTGCTGGGGGTCATTTTACCGAAAAGGGAATCACCAACCAGTGCGACCGGCGCCAGGGCGCAGCATCCAACACAAGCAACCCGTTCAATGCTGAACTCCCGATTTTCTGTGGTCTGCCCTTCCTTGATGCCGAGTTTCCGCTCAAAGTTTTCCAGAATAATGTCTGAGCTTTTAACATGGCACGCGGTTCCGAGACACACCTTGATGGGATGTTTTCCGGGTGGTACAAACCGAAACTGATTGTAAAACGTGGCGACGCCGTAAACTTCCGATAGGGGGATTTCAAGATGAGTGGAAACGATTTCAAGAGCTTCCTTTGGCAGAAAGGCTATTTCCTGCTGAACCGTCTGCAGCATGGGGATCAGATTTTTCCTGTTTTTTTCATAAGACTTCAACTTTGATATTACATTTTTGTATGTTTTATCCTCCTCAGGGATCAGTTGCATCAGTTTCATTGATCATCAGTCCTGCTATATTTTTTCCATGGCCACATAAGCCGCCCGCAGGCGGTTGCGGAGCAATAAACAAAATTTTTCCATGATGGCAAATCCCAGGTTTTTATCGGAGATCATCATCCCTCTCAAGTCTTTTCCCTTGATTTCCAGAACTGTTGAAGCTTTCCGGCATATGGCGGATGACATGAGAATGTGGGGTTCGCCGAGAAGGGTGGACCAGGATCCGAGAACACGTCCTTTCCCAAGGGAATCAATGGTGACGGTTCCTTTCCGGGTCGCAAGATCAATACTTCTTTCCAGGATAATAAGGCCTTCCCCGATGATATATAAGGATTCTCCGAAATCCCCCTGCTGAAAAATGATGTATCCCTCATCGAAAGACCCAGGCCGGCAAAGGGATACGATTTTACCGGCGGTCTCTTCCGGAATTCCCTTGAAAAGTTCGCACCCGGCTACGGTTTCGACAATGAATTCGGTCTCCATCAAACCTCCAGAGATTACCGGTCAAAAAAAATGCTCTTCCCTGTTACTGACAGGGGAATCCCCATTCCATAGTCCCAGTCCACCAGTTTCATGCCGACCGCAGCGGCACCTACCCGGTACATGATCCGGTTATCCACATTCAACATGGCGGCGGTTTTGACAGCAGATCCCAAGGCGATCCCTAAGTCCAGAAGCCGAAACGCACAGACGGGTCCTGTAAATTCGACGGTGGCCCTGGGCTGGTTCAGCAATGTCTGGCAATCAGGAAATCCGCAGGCCCCGCAGTTTAATCCCAGAGGTTTGGCATCCTGGATTCCAATCAGAACAACCGCATTCGAGGCTGCGACGTTTTTTGCATCCCGGTCAAAATCTTTTTTCTTTTTTTCTCGACCGAACCGGATCATGAACTCGGCGAGTTCTTTGATTACCGGGCCCCGAATGACAAGGGTTTTTACAAAATTCTCTCCCTTGCTTTTGGGAGCGGTGACGGCGGATATGCACATCAACTGAGCGACGGTTTCAATACCTTCCATTAATGCTCCTCCTTTGTATGGAATTCAGTATCCCTGCAGGCAGATTTTAATATTATCGAGCTTTCCGTGGTTAATCCATCGGAATTTCTCCAAAAAGAGCTTATCGCTCAAATAAGGGTGATTTTTTTTCTTTCGTATCAGATATTTTTCTAGCTGACCGGGACCGCCGTTATACATGGCATAAACAACGGCAGCGACAAGTTCTTCCGTAAGAGGGGATTTCGGGTTCTTTTTTTTCAGTTTTTCCAACGCATAGCGTCTTAAATATTGTTCGGCAATTTCACATCCGGCCATGACGTTGTAATGAATGCTCCATTTGAGCTGATGGGGATCATAAATGCCTCGCCAGACCCGTTCATTGATCTGCATGATTCCCACAGACGTCAGGTTGTAGGAGATAACAAAGGTGATCTCTTTCCCCTCCCGGCGGAACTGCCGATAACAACTTTCCTGCCAGGCGATGGATGGAATCAACCTCCTGAAAAAATCATGATAAACAGGTTTCAGCGCTGCTTTTTTCAAAAAAATCGAAGAAGCGGTCTTGAGAAGAAGATCCACCCGATGAATATAAGGATCGATATTCTCCTCCGGAGGGATCCAATTCTTTACCCTGCTCTCTCCAGAAATCTCTTTAACCTGAGTTTTAAAAGCTGGAAAATCGGAAAAAAGTCCGGCAAGCAAGAGCGAGTGGGTTGAAATATAATTCCCGGTGACGCTCTGTTTATATTGGGATTCCGGCTCTTCCGATTCATCAAAGTGAATATCCTCAGGAAGGGGTTTACCAAGATCTAGAATTTCCCGCAAATCCGGATTTAAGCTCAAGTCATAATCGAGGGCCACAGGTCTGTCGCGGCTGATCAAGCCGGCAAGTCGGATCAGTCCGTTTCGACTGATTTCGATCCCGAGAGAAGGCCCGATCTGATCCAAAGCGACAAGGGCGTCCGAGGCGGTGAAAAAAGAGAGGTATCCGAGGGTATATTCGGAAACCTCTTTCCCCAGATGGTTTCTGAAGATCGGAGAAAGCTGTGTCCAGGCTTCAATAAACTGCTCTCGTACCAAGTCTTTCCCCAGAGTCGGGTCCATCAGTTCATCCGTAAACCGGTGCCGTGCGTCCAGAAGGGTTTCAAACAGAATCCCGCGCTCTCCTTCGGAAAGATGACGCCGGGTCATGGACATAATCATCTCAACCAGAAAGGTGTCCCAGGTTTCCCAGGCTTCAATCAGTTCCGTGAGTTGCCGATCGGAAAAATCCTCGGATTCTTCTTTTTTCCCGCTTTCATCGATTTCTTCGACTTCGGTCAGAATATCGATTCGAACGGCATCAGAGGTAACCTTCATCGCTCCCAGCCTGAGATGATCAATCATGGTCTTTGCATTTTCGGGTAATCCGTCCGGGAATAGGAGCTCTAAAAAGGTTTTCAGTTCAGATATGGCAGGTTCGAGGCGGATCGTCATTCGATTGATGTAATCGTAAGCATCTTTTTTAATCATTTCCCAGATGATATCCGCTGCTTTTCGAGGTCTGTGGTGCTGATCATAAACAGCCGAATCAAGGGTCCGAAAGGTAAGGGTCAGTGTTTTGGGATCGATGACGGGCTCGATGTGAAACGCCAGAAATCCGTTTAACTCCGAAGGCATCACACACGCATCGCCGTAAGGCACTCCGGCCCGGATCTGAACCCGGGTTTCACACCATAGCCGGGATTTTTTTTCGGAAAATTTCGGATCGGAGATGCGGATGGAATTGCAGCCATCCGCCGAGTCCAGAATCATGGCGCTCTGCCCGGGACCGGTGAATGATCTTTGGATGACCATGGATCGAAGGATATTGTAATCAAGGGTGAGAGGAAGCGCGATGGTTTTCGAAAGAGCGGAAGAGGGGGGTATGCCGATTAAACAAATCAGCATCAACCCGTAACTGATGAGCTTAAGCATTCTGGATTTCATTTATAATCTCTGAACCAGATAAATAAATGTGGGCAGCCGGTTAAGTCGTTTAAATTCATTGAACCGGCGAAGAAGTTTTATTTTGGATGCCGCTGGATCAAGTGGAGAAAAATAAACTGCTCCTTTGTTATAAAAATGAGCAATTCCGTTTCTGGCCATATCCAGAACAGACTCATAATGATTTTCGGAAAGATCGGTCCCAAGAACGAAATTGGCCGTAATTTCAACATGGGGATATCGACGATTGATATCCATCAGTTTTGAAAAAGCCTCTTTGACATGTGAAACCCTGACCGGTTTTTTCAGTTCTTCCAAGGTTCTCGGATCCCCGGATTCAAATCCGATATTGATGAAGGTCAAATACGGCAGATTATTGAGTGCGGCAAAGACGGATTCCTTGGCCGCAAGAAGAGAGTCTACGCTTCCAAAAAAAAATAGCCATGCCCCTTTCATAAACGATCGGTCGAAATGAAAAATATCATAGGCGTTTTCAGCGGCAAAGGTGACTGCGCCAGACATGTTTTCAGCATGCAGGGCGTCATGTCGACCTAAAAAAAGCGCATTGAAATTTTGAAGTGTGTTTCCCAGGAAGCACCGGATCTGTTTCATTCTTTCGACGAGTTGCGCCTGATTTAAATTGGAAAAAGGGCGGTCGGTTTTAAACCGGCAAAACCCGCAATGATAAAGGCATCCTTCAGCAATAACGACCGGGATCAGATTATAGTCGACATGTCGGCTGTCCGGCGGCAGAATGGTATTCAGTCCGCCGTTTAGCCTGCGAAGAGTTTCCGCTTTTTTCATTAAGAAAGGCTCATCTGCACAGGCCGTCAGGTGAAGAAATGAATGCAGGGGTTCGGGATAGCGGCCTCTTGAATAAAATTTGATTTTATGGGCAACCTTTTGCCATTCCATGAACGCGCTTTGAACGATTTTAAGGTCAAAAGGATTATCTCTGAAAAAGAAATTCCGTTCATATTCAAGGCATGGAAAATAATATTCACCGATGAGATCATGAACATCGTTGTAGCTTCCAACCGAATAATAAATCCAGTCATTGGCAAGACTTCGTTTCAGCCACTCTGCCGGATGCGGCCAGGCGCTCCCGCGTCCCTGAATAAATGCGACTTCTCCGTTGAGATCCACCTGGAAAATATATTCAGGGGTTTCTATTTCATGGTATCTTCCGTATCGAATCGGGAAGCTGACCTTAGAGTATTCTGATGCCCCCCGGATGTTCAGCCTGATGGTCAGGTCATCGAAGGAAAATATCTCTTCCGAATCCTGTACACCAGTTTCAAACGATTCCGCCAGCATGTCGCTCACCGGATGGAGGAAATCGAATCCTTCGGACTCAATTGTTCTTCCAAAAGAGTTTCGAGTTCAAGCAGGGTTTCGATATGATAGGGTGTTGAAAGGGAAGGGTTCCGGTATGCAACCAGGGTTACTCCCGCCCTTTCCGCCGCCTGTTCATCGACTTCCGAATCTCCGACGTAAATCGCCTCTTCCGGCTTGATGGAAAAATGATGGAGTACCTTTATCAAGGGATCCGGATGGGGTTTTGGGTTCGGTACATCCCGCGCGCTTACAATAAGATCAAAAAGGCCGTCGAGCCGGTGTTCCCGAATCACCGCGCCCATGGTATCGGATCGATTGGTCGCAATAGCAGTTTTATAATGTTTTCGGATGCGTGATAATACTGGCTTTAAGTTCGGTTCGATCTCCATATCTTTAATGAACGGCAGATAATCCATTCTCTTTCTGAAGAGATGCGCGTTTGTTCGGTCCATGTCATCGGGAAACAGAAACATGAGGGAGTCGTCCACTGTATGCATATGAACATATGAAAATTGAACCGGAGTCAGGCGCTCTTTTCCCATATGGATCAGAATCTGGTTGTAAAACGCAGTATTCGCTTTATGGGTGTTAAAAAGAACACCGTCACAGTCAAAAGCAATCGCTTTAATGGATTTCATGATTCTCATTTTCGATTTCCAGGCAGAGGTTCCGTGAGATCTCCATAAATCCATATTTTGATTTCAGGAGCTTTTTCCAGATCCGTGGAAATTCGAATGGTTTCATAGTATCGCCCTTTTTTCATCTGGGTATTGACGACAGTGACGAGATATTCATCCGATGGGTTGATCTTTAATTTTTCAATGGAATACTGGATATTTTCCCCTTTGGCGTCTGTGATTTCCGAAAGTGAAAAGGGGTATTTTTTTTCAGGGACAATTCTGACCGTCCCTTTTATCGGAAATCCCGCCGGTCCTTTAAGGAGGATCCGGGCCGGAGTAATCGTTGCGATTTTTTCGACCTGTCCCCGTATGGTAAAATATATGATGGGTTTTTTCGGGTCATTGGTTTGAACCGTCACTCTTTTGGTCAATTCTCTTCCGCCATATCCGCTGGTGTCGACTTTGACCGATATCTGCCCCTCGCTTCCAGGAGGGATCTCTTTTGAGTAAGAGACGGCAGTACACCCTCAGTCGGTTCTCACATTTTGAATTTCAAGAAGAGCGTCCCCTTTGTTTTGCATGGTAAACGTGTGATGAATCTCAATGCCATCCGGAACCGGTTTAAATGAAAATGTCTCCCCACGGGTCATCAGTGAAGGAGCGGGGGCGCCGGCTCCCTGATCTCCCCTTGTCAAAGCCGCCAAAATAAAAACCATGAAGAGAAGGGTACACGCAAATCCCATTTTCTGATGCATATTCTAAACTCCTTGTTTTCACGATAGTTGATATTCAATGAAATTTATATTCTCCCTTTTTATCAATAAAGCGAAAGACTGACAAGCCGTGTTTTCAAAAAGGGCGACAGACCCCCCGTCACATCATATCATAGGGATCCACATCCACTGTAACCTGCACATGTGGAAATGTTTTTTTTGAACCGTTTGAAAACAACAGGTCTATGGTAAAATTCCGGAGTGTTTTGATGCGATGGCTTTTTAAAAAAATCTGCCATCGATATCGGTTGGCGATTTTTGCCAGAGGCGCTTCTCCGGGTCCTAAAATCGTGACTTCTTTCTGATACGTCCTGTCCTCTGCCTGAAGGGCTTTGCAGAGGTCTCCAATATGAATTGCTCCTTTCCGGGTATTCTCCTTATTTTTTCCCGATATTCTCAATCCATAGAAATGTGAAAACGGGGGATATCCGAGATGTTTTCGAAATTTGATTTCTTTTTGATAAAAATGTTCGAAATTCTGATCCCTGGCTGAGAGTATCGTAAAGTGAGACGGTGAATAGGTCTGAAGGACCACCCGGCCGGATTTTTCTCCCCGGCCGGCCCTTCCGGAAACCTGGGCCAAAAGCTGAAATGTTCTCTCAGAAGCCCTGAAGTCAGGCAGATCGAGGGTCAGATCCGCGCAAACGATACCCACCAATGTAATATTTGGAAAGTCGTGCCCTTTTGACAGCATCTGGGTCCCAACCAGAATATCAATGTTTCGATTCCGTAATCCTTTGAGCAACGCCAGAATCGCCCCCTTTTTTCGGGTCGAATCCCGATCCATCCGGGCCACCCGGGCATTCGGGAAAAGGCTTTTCACCGCCGCTTCCACGCGTTCCGTGCCGATTCCGAGACTCCTGACCTTTGAAGCGCCGCAGATATCGCACCGGTTGGAAAACGGCTGGCGGTAGTCACATAAGTGACAAATCGTGGCGTTTTCCTCCTTGTGATATGTCAGAGAGATGTCGCAGTTTCGGCAGGTAACAACCTTTCCGCATGCTGAGCAGACCGGATAACCGGCATATCCACGCCGATTCAGAAATAACAGAACCTGTTCGCGATTTTCAAGTGCATTCCGGATCTCTGAGATAAGGGCGTGAGTCATGAATCCGGTTTTCGCCCGTGCAGGCTCGGATTTGCGTAAATCGACCAGGGTCACTTCTGGAAGAGACCTGAATTCAATCCGGTTCGAAAGAGACAATCCGATGAATTTGTTTGTTTTAACGTTGTAAAAAGACTGAATGGAGGGTGTGGCTGAGCCCATAAGGACAACGGTATTCAGAAGCATGGCTCGCACCACTGCCATGTCTCTGGCGTTGTAAAGAAGCTGAGATTCCTGCTTGTAAGAAGGGTCGTGCTCTTCATCCACGATGAGGATTCCGATCTTCTCAAACGGCGCGAATAATGCGGATCTGGTTCCGATGGCAACCATCGCTTTGTGGGTTCGGATTCTTTCCCACTGATCGTATCGTTCACCCGGAGAAAGGCCGCTATGGAGAACAGCGATTTGCTCACCGAACCGGGCCCTGAAGCGCCTTTCCATCTGGGAGATGAGGGCGATTTCAGGGACCAGAACCAGGGCTGGAAGTCCAAGACCGAGGGATTCCGCGACGAGTCTCATGTAGACCTCGGTTTTCCCGCTTCCGGTGACACCGGCCAGGAGGAATGGGCTGAACCCTCTTCCGAATGATCGGCAAACCGTAGAAACGACCGTTTGCTGATCCGGAGTGAGAATATGGTGGGTATCCGGAATGATGGCCTCCCCGAAGGGATCTCGGTAGATTTTGCGGTCTTCTCCAACCACCCATCCATTCTTTGAAAATTGAGGGATCAGGCGGGATGCCGAAGGAAACCGGGCCGAAAGGGCGCACATGGAAATTTCACCTGCATCGATCACCGCCTTTAGAATCTGTTTCCGGAGATCCGTGAGGTGTGTGAAATCCGGCAGATTTTTTCCCGGACGGAGATACCGTTGCAGTTTAGGCCTGGCAAGAGGCCCTTTCATCAGGC
>JBFMEI010000009.1:0-17472 GCA_040753295.1 Thermodesulfobacteriota bacterium
AACACCATCCTGTCAAAAACAAAAGAATCCCTCGGGAGCCTTAAAAAGGCGGGGGGAGATGCCCATTCGCATGAGAAGGAAACGGAGTAGGATATGACCGGAAACGACGTTCGGAGTTATTTTTTAAACTTTTTTAAAACACGTGATCATCGGGTAGTTAGAAGTTCTTCTCTGATTCCGTCCGATGATCCCACCCTTCTCTTCACCAATGCGGGGATGGTGCAGTTCAAGCGCTGCTTCTTAGGAGAAGAGAATCGGGGATACCTGCGCGCCGTGACCTCTCAGAAATGCGTCAGGGCCGGCGGGAAACATAATGATCTTGAAAATGTCGGATATACCGCCCGGCACCATACGTTTTTTGAAATGCTCGGAAATTTCTCTTTCGGTGATTATTTCAAGGAAAAAGCGGTTGAATACGGGTGGGATCTGCTCACCAACGGATTCGGATTTGCGCCGGAGAAACTCTGGGCATCGGTCTATCTGGATGATGATGAGGCCTATGACTTATGGCATCGAAAAATCGGTATTCCCCAGGATCGGATTGTCCGATTTGGAGAAAAAGATAATTTCTGGGCCATGGGGGATACCGGTCCATGCGGCCCCTGCAGCGAAATCATCATCGATCGGGGTGAAGGATACGGGTGCGGAAAACCGGAATGCAAGGTCGGATGCGAATGCGATCGATATCTGGAGATCTGGAACCTGGTCTTCATGCAGTTCAACCGGGATGCTTCAGGGAAATTGACCCCGCTTCCAAAACCGAGCATCGATACCGGGATGGGGCTTGAACGGGTCGTTTCCGTCATTCAAAATGCTCCGACCAATTATGATACGGATCTCATTCTCCCCATTATCAACAAAGTCGAAGCCCTTTCAGAGCACCGGATCGGAGAATCCGCTGTGGGTGATATTGCCATGAAAGTGATTGCCGATCATTCCCGGGCAGCGGCATTTCTCATCGGAGACGGGATTCTGCCTTCCAACGAAGGAAGGGGATATGTGCTCCGGCGGATCATGCGGCGCGCCATCCGGTATGGGAGGCATATCGGACTTATCAAACCGTTTTTGCATCAGACCGCGGAAGTGGTTTATCAGATCATGAAACCCGCCTACCCTGAGCTTTACGAAAACCGGGCTTTCATCGGGAATGTGATCAACAATGAAGAGGTCCGGTTTTCAGACACCCTGGATCATGGATTAACCGTTCTCAACGAGACGTTGTCCGGCATGAAAGTGTCCGGGATTTCAAGAGTTCCCGGGGAGGTTGTCTTTAAACTCTATGATACATATGGATTTCCGGTGGATATCGTCATGGATGTGGCACGGGATGAACACCTGACCATCGATATGGAAGGGTTTCATCGCGCCATGAACATTCAGAAAGAAAAATCCAGATCGACTGTTGCATTTACGGGTATCGGAAATGCGTATAAAGCCCTTGCCGCTTCAGGATTCAAACCCAGGTTTGTGGGATATGACACGCTTTCGGATGAATCGAAGATTCTTCTTATGGTCAGGGAAGGATCAGCGGTGGATGAGATCGGATCTGACGGTAAGGTGGATATTGTGACGGAAGAGACTCCGTTCTACGGAGAGGCCGGAGGGCAGATGGGGGATATCGGTATGATCCGGTCCTCGAGCGGTACCGGCCAAGTCCTCAATACCGTAAAAGATCCGACCGGGATCATCATCCATCAAACCGCAATCATTTCCGGAACGTTTAAAACCGGAGATCGTGTTGACTTGAAGGTTGATGAAAAGAATCGTCAGCGCATTGTCTTGAACCATACGGCCACCCATATCCTTCATTCGGTTCTCCGTCAGGTTCTGGGGATGCACGTCAAACAGGCAGGTTCCATGGTTGCCTCTGACCGGCTTCGATTCGATTTTACCCATTTTTCTCAGATCGACAGGGAAACATTGAACAGAATCGAATTTCAAGTCAATGAACGGATTCGGGAGAACGTGCGGGTCGAGAAGGAGGAAATGGATGCAGAGACCGCTTTCAAAAGCGGAGCCACAGCCCTTTTTGAGGAAAAATACGGAGACCGGGTGAGGGTAATCACCCTCTCGGACTTCAGCAAGGAGCTGTGCGGAGGGACGCATGCAAAGCGGACCGGGGATATCGGCCTTTTTAAAATCATCGGGGAGTCCAGCGTGGCATCCGGAGTCCGGCGGATTGAAGCATTGACCAACGGGGCAGCCATCGCTTTTGTTCAGGAGATTTCCGCAATTGCCCATGATACGGCGAATCTGATGAAGGAGAGACCCGATGCTCTGGCGGGTAAAGTGGAGTCGATGCTGGCCAGACAGAAAGCCCTTGAAAAGGAGATTGAAAAGCTGAAGGAGGCTCTGGTATTAAAATCCGCAGATCAAGTTGAAGAGGAAGTCCGATCCGTCGGGGGAATCCGGGTGATATCGAAAAAGGTTTCCGTAGATGGACCGGCGGCCTTGAGAGCCCTTGCGGACCGGTTCAAGGAAAAGATCGGATCCGGAATCGTTGTTTTAGGGAGTATCGCCGATTCGAAAGTACTCCTCATCACTGTCGTCACCAAAGATCTTACGGATCGGTTGCATGCCGGAAGGATAGTCGGTCAGATTGCATCCATCGTCGGCGGAAGCGGTGGAGGGAGAGCGGATATGGCCCAGGCCGGAGGAACGCAGGTCGATCGGATCGATCAGGCGCTTGAACATGTCTTTGAGATTCTGGCCTGATTTGGAACGGATCTCACGACAATCATTGATTTTTGTTGGTTTTTATCAAGGCTTGTGATATTAAAGAAACGGAGGACGTCATGAAGAGAATGATCAGATGGATCATCATACCGGTGACGGCGTTGATATATTTCTCAAGTCCTTCCAGAGGAGATGCCGTTTATCTTCTGGTTGATCATCGTGCCGTCGGCGGATTCTCCCTGATCCCCGGAGAAGATTTTGATCGGATCCGGGCCCACTTTAATATATACTATGGTCATACCTCCCATGGAAGCCAGCTCGTTACCGGAATGGGAATCCTTGAAAACGAAGATGATGGCAGTATTCCGGGTCGATATGACCGGCCTCTGCTTTATGAAGATGATCCGGATCTCGGATACCCGGAATGGGAAACCAAAACGCGCAACCATCTGAATTCCTATCCTCAAACCAATCTGGTGATCTGGTCCTGGTGCGGTCAACTGTCGTCCTACACCGCTTCCGAGGTTAACGACTATCTCAATCGAATGAATCAGCTTGAACAGGACTATCCTCAAGTGACCTTTGTGTATATGACCGGACATCTTGACGGGACAGGATCCCTGGGAACTCTTAACCTCAACAATGAGGCGATCCGGTCTTATTGCCGGACCGGTCAGAAGATCCTTTTTGATTTTGCCGACATCGAAAGCCATGATCCGGACGGCAATTTCTACCCGGATGGAAGCGACGGGTGTGAGTGGTGTTCTTCCTGGTGTGAAAGCCGTCCATGCCCCACCTGCACGGAAGAGTGTGCCCATTCCCAGTGCATCAACTGTTATAACAAAGGGAAGGCATTCTGGTGGATGCTCCATTCATTGATTCCTCAGCCGACGGGGAGTGCGGGGTGAACCTGTTTTTCTGTTGAAAGGAAATTTAACCAATTATCCCCAAGAAGAAAGGAGAATCGGATTATGCCGGTCAAATTCAACCAATACTGGACGGTGGATCACAGCAAGGTCAAGGAATATGAAAAATTTATCATCGATAAATTTGTTCCAGGAATCAACCGGCTTGGGATACATACGGTTGCAGGATGGTGCATTCTTGTGGGAGGTTACACGGAAATCATTTTCGAAGGGGTGTCCAATGACCTCGAACTTCTTGAAAAAGCGTTGCGGAATCCGGAATATAAGGTATTAAATCATGAACTTCAAAATTACATTAAAAGATATAAAACCAAAGTGCTGGTGAATACCGGGCGGAAAGAATCCTACTCCATTGATGTCAAAGAGAGCACGATCAAGTTCAACCAGGTATGGGACGTCGACAGCCGGAAGAAAGACGGTTATGAAAAATATGTTTCAGAGGAATTTTACCCCTGCCTTGAAAAACTCGGAATAACCGTTGCCGGGGAATGGGAGGTTCTGATTGGAGACGGCCCCCACATTATCTGCGAAGGAAGGGCTCAGGAGATCAACCGGCTGGTTGAAAATCTTCAAAGTAAAACCTTCAGGATGGCCCGGCTGGGATTAAAGCAGTTCATCGAAAATTATGAAAGCCGGATCCTGGTATTTCATATTCAGAAAGTGCATGGATATAAATCGTCGAGTTATAACATCGTCGCCGCATAGAGAATCGCTCAATTGAGGTTGGACCTTATTCGAAAAAGACCGACTCCTTCTTGGAAGGAAGAGGGAGCCGGTATCGAATGGCATCCGCCAGATCCGCCTGGGAATCCTCGTCACTCCACCAGAGCCAGTAAGCGCTGCTTTCATCTCCGTATTTTGAAAGCACTCCCGGCGGCGTTCCGAATTTATTCCAATACAGGAGCCGGGTGTAATTGATATTCCACAACAGGACATAGGGGTATGCCCGATAAATGATCTCATCGATTTTCCGGTAGATTTCATTCCGCTTTTGAACGTCGAATATCTGCTTCTGATCTTCGATGAGCGCGTCGACCTGGGGATCCTTGAAGCCCGTGATGTTGCTTCCTCCTCTCCGGTCCGCCTCGGTTGACAGCCACATCCCTTCAGGGTCCTTGAAAATACCGGATCCCCATGCCGCCCAGGTCATCTGAAAATTGAATTCATCCATGTCCCGGGCCCATGCCGCCCAGTCTTTTTTATCAATGATAAGCTCAACTCCCACATCTTTGAGTTCCTCGGCATAAATCGTTAAGAATTTTTCCGAGGAAGCGTCCCGGGTCAGGAACTTGAAGGTAAACCGCTTCCCGTTTTTTTCCAGAAATCCGGTTTTGGGATTTACATTCCACCCTGCTTCCCGAAACAGCTCACGGGCTTTCCGACGATCCGGCCGAATCACGGGATTTTTACACGGGTTCTTTTTGTCGTATAGGTCTTCAAAGTAGGATCGGTGCAGAAAATATTGATTATACATCAGGGCGGCGTTCATTTTGTCTCGATCGAGAAGAAGGGCCATGGCTTTCCGGATCCGGATGTCGTCAAACGGGGGTTTGCGGATATTCATTGCAAATCCCTGAAACCCGATGGGGTTTTGGTTGAAGACCTTCTGTTTGACGATCCAGCGGTTTAAAAATTTCTCTCCCTTGGTTTCATTGACCCAGAGCCGGGCGGTGTAGACCGGATAGAGATCGATCTCCCCTTTTTTAAACGCCTCAAAAGCGTTTTCATTTTCAGAGAAAAACCGGAATTTGATGGTCTGAAAATTTCCGGTCCCTTGGGCCCGGATATCCTGAAGATTCCACCAGTCGGGCCGCCGGCTCAGGTTGATGAAGAGGCCTTCCTTGATCTCTCCGATTCGATATGGGCCGGAAACCACCGGAAAATCAAAATTGATCTTATTGAAATCAAGATGCTGATAGGCGTGGCGGGGGAGGATATAAAAACTTCCAACAGCTCCGAGATTCTTCCAGTGCACATTTTTCGCCTGAAACCGGATCGTCTGTTCGTCGATGACCCTGGGAGGCTCGAAGCGTTCCATATCGATTTTATGAGGGCCGGTCAGATGTTTGGGATTTAGAATGGCCTCATAGGTAAATCGGACATCATGAGCGGTGATCGGGCGGCCGTCGCTCCATGTTGCTTTTCGGTTCAGAGTAAATGTAAACGTTTTTTTATCTTCCGAGATGCTCCATCGCTCGGCAAGCCAGGGTTCATACTCCAGGGTGATCGGATTTGTATTCAAAAGAGTTTCAAAAACCGCCCCGAAGATCTGAGCGCTCTGGGTGCTGATGTCCAGGTAGTAATTGATGCTTTTGGGGTACTGGGAGAGGAAAACGGAAAACTCTCCCCCCACCACCGCTCTCGGGTCAGCCGTCGGATTGGCTTGGGGGATCCACCCTTTTGATGGAAAAATATCTTCCGAATCCGAAAGAGCCGGGAGAAAGAAAAAAAAGAATAGGAGAAGCAGCATCCGTCCGGATGCGGCGGCGGTGAAACCGCTTCCAATGAAAGCGCTTATTTTCCCGTAAGGACATCGATCATTGAATAGACGCATCCCTGCATTCCCTCCGTTATTTTTTTATTCAGATAGGAGACGGCATCGAGTGTCCCGAAAGCATAGACATCCCTCCCGTTCACATTATGGGTGAATTCAATTTTGACGGTCTGATCTTCTGAAAGAAGGGAATAGGTATGCCATCCATGCCCGCTGAGAAAAGTCTCCGGGATCCCCCAGACCCGCTGCTGGATGTCCGGATTCCGTTCTTTTTTTACCCGGGTTTCATCAAAGGGGATCCCGAGTCTGTTGAAGTAGGAAATCATGGCTTTTGCGGTCCCGCTGGTATCCGCTTTTCCTTTCTGATGGCTTTCCCTGATGACCAGGGAATATCCTTTGAAGAGATCCGGAAACGTATCGGCGGCAAAGGCCATCATGGCCTGGAATCCCACGATGGGCTTGGCCATGTTGGGAGAAATGACGGCAGAGACCGACGAGGTGCGAACCGTTTTCTCCAGTAAATCGCGGTCGCCGCCTGTAGTCCCCATGACGAAATTGAGGCCGTTGTTGCAGTAAAATTCCGCATTTGAATTGACCGCCGTCGGATGCGTATAATCCACGCTGATCCTGACGTGTTCTTTGATCTCGCGGAGATGCTTCATCCGGGCTTCCGGATGGATGAGAGTTATCTTTCTCTTTTCGACCGTGAGATGGGACTCGGATATTTCGGGACCGGTAAATGAAAGGGGGATCAGCTTAAATCGAGGATCCCGCAAGAGAAAGACTGCAATCCGGGTCGCCATGTTTCCCGGGATGCCGTTGATCATGACCGGAATCGGTTCCATTCTGCACCTCCGCTTCTATGGATGATCTTTTAAACAGGGGATCGAACTTGCCGCGATCCGTTCGGATAAGGCGGTAAGTTTCGGAAACGACGAGGCTTCCGTCTCTGAAAAGAGCCGGATCAGGGACCTGACGGCTCCGGGTATGTAGTCCAAAAAGTACTTCTTATTCTTGACCTGGCTCAGATAACTGAAGGCTCCTAAAATCTGCAGATTCCTGGAAATGGAAGCATACAGATAACTGAAGCGGAAATCCTGTTCATTGAATTCCGGTTTTCCGGGAAGCGTTCTGATGCAAAAATCAAGAAGCTGACGCTGGACCTTCACCGGGAGCGTCACATACGGATCGATGAGCAGTGATGCCAGATCATATTGAATGGGTCCCATCCGGGCGCCCTGGAAATCAATGAAATAGGGGGTTCCGTCCTTGATCATGATATTGCGCGACTGGAAGTCCCGGTGCATGAGTCCGGTATATGAAAACTTCAATGCTCTTTCAGCAATGAGAAGAAATTCGTCTTCATAGCTCTTCATCTCCAGGTTCCATCCCAACAGGCCGTTGATAAAAGAGTCGATAAAATAGCGGCATTCTTTCTCGAGAATAAGTGAAGTGTCGTATGCAGTAGACTGAAATGTCCATGCAGGATCGAAGCCGATGAACCCCAGACGGTTAAATGCGATGAGGCGTCGAATCACTTCCTTATAGAAGGGAATGGAGAGGTCCGGCTCCGGATAACGGGTGTACGCGTTCTGAAGATTCGTCTCCCCCAGATCTTCCAGGATGACCCATCCCGAAAAAGTGTCAAACGCGTATATTTTTGGAACCGACAGGCCCTGTTGATGGAGATGAAGTCCGATGTTGACAAAGGAATCGATCTCTGAAATTCCGGTGTGAAGCTTGATTCCATGGTTTGCGGCTATCAGCGTCTGATCCCCCTGATAGAGCCGGTGCCAGCTTCGATCCGAGCCGTCACCTTCAAGATGCCGGTGAACGGTTTTTCCAAGGCTTATCGAGGAGTCGGGAAACGCTGTTCTGAATGCCTCCACCGACAACAGATCAAGCGCTGCCTCCTGAAAGGACCCGGGCGTTCCGATATCTCTCCAGTATCCGTTTTTCTTGAGAATATACGCCTGAAGTCGTTGACCGCTTCGGATCAGATGGCGGTAAGTCGGGATGATGGAAGAGAATTCGTCATCCGGAAGTGCGACCAGGATTTGGGGCTCAATGACCTGGATCCCGGTAAAGGTCAGCCAGGTCAGACCCGAAAGCCCAAAGTCCGGTCTTTCTGCGATGGCTGAAATCGCTCCGCCGGTATCCACGGCAACCGTATTGACGGAAGGGTCA
The DNA here is from genome assembly GCA_040753295.1 of Thermodesulfobacteriota bacterium. Taxonomy (GTDB): domain Bacteria; phylum Desulfobacterota; class Desulfobacteria; order Desulfobacterales; family UBA2156; genus RBG-13-49-15. Next base: position 8,284 of record JBFMEI010000009.1, read on the forward strand.
TCCCAGAGGACCAGGGTCGCGAGTCCCTTTTTCTCCCGGTGGAACTCATAGACGGCTTTTAAATCGGCATCGAAAAGAATATCGCCGTTGACCACAAGAAGGGGGTCCGCATCGACCCAATCGGAAATGTTTTTAAGTGCACCGCCTGTTCCCCGGATCGCCGGTTCAAATCGTGTTTCAACAGGGACCGGATACTGTTGCGCTCTGATGAAGGCTTCGACCTGTTGATGAAGGTGATGGGTGTTGATGAGGATCCCCTCAAATCCTGCCCTGCAGATATGCTCAATAATGCGGTCAAGAACCGTCCGTTCTGAAATCCGAAAGAGAGGCTTTGGGAGAGATTGTGTAAAAGGAAGCAGGCGGGTGCCCATGCCAGCGGCAAGAATCATCGCCTTCATGGAGTTAACCTGCCCCTGGTAGTGAGCGATATGATTTTATTCCGATACGTGTCATCCGTCAAAATGCTCGTTCAGGTTACAGGAGTTTCAGATAATTGGCAATCCGGCTTCGATGGATTTCAATTTTTTCCTGGTCATCCGAACTTTTAATCCCCTGGGATAAAAAGAAATCAACGGCATTTTGATAATAGATTTTAGAAAGAGATTCCTTATTATCGATCTCATTCAGTTTGTACATCCGGAGCCCCCGGCTTTGGATTTTTCGAAGCTGGTCTTTGGGATTGATCCCGTTATGGTGATATCTTCCGAAAAAATCAAGGGTTACTGCATAGGCTTCCAGATAGGTCTTCAGAAAGCCGGCAAAGTCCTTGAGCTTCCGAAAGCCGGATGAGGTGAGATTGTATGTATCCGGAAGGGTGGGGTGGGGCATGAGAATGGCGTCGTCGATAAACGCCTTGATATTTTTTCTGACCTGATATTCGGGTGTCCGGTCCATGTCGGACGCGAATTCATTTTTGAAAAATTCCTGCAAAAAGGCGTATCCGGAATGGAGATCGGAAGCGGAAAACTGAAACGCGTCTTTTTCCAGGATGGAAATGGCGGTGAATGACGCCGGAATAAAAAATGAAACGCAGTTGTTTTTGTAATAATCGAGGTTCGGACGGCGATGTTCTTTAACCTGAAACAAGGGTTCGGTGCCCGAGGTATCTTTTGGAGCGGGAATCGGTTCGATGAATCGGCGTTGAAGATAATTGTCAAAGGAGTTTTTTATGGCGATCTGATTGTCGAGGAGAAGGGAATCGGCAATGGTCACATTCTGGGACATGAGGTAGTTGAGATAGGTATCCGCCTGGGATCTCAACTGATTCAGGGTAAAAGGCTTCTTCTGCAGATTCAGGATTGCGCTTGCCGTGAGGGCATGGGGGGTCACAACAGAGACCCGGTCAATGGCGCTGGTCAGTCGATACCCGAGGTTTCTAACAAAGGTGTTGAGTTCCTTTTGGGACGCAGTAGAGATATCGATCTGATATTTATTGAGAAGCTCTTTGAGAGAGATGGCTTCATGAAATTTGATGTATATCCGGCCATACCGTTTTTTTAAAAACTTGCGCGCTTTAATAAGCTGGATGAAGTTTTCAGGATCTTTCTGCCCCCCTTCGAGCTCATTAAGATAGGCGCTTTCTTCAAGAACCCGGTCATAGCCGATGAAAATAGGGGAAAAGATCAGGTCTTCACAAGCGCCGTTTCGATAGGCAGTCATCAGGATGGAAAGAAATCCGAGTTTGGGGATTAAAAGCTTTCCGGTCCGGCTTCTTCCCCCTTCAATGAAGATTTTGATGTTAAACCCTTCTTCAAGAAGTTTTTGAACATATTCGAAAAAAACTTTCGAGTAGAGGACTGCTCCTTTGAAGCTTCTTCGAATAAAAAATGCTCCGCCGCTTCGGAAGAGGGGGCCCATGGGCCAGAAAGAAAGATTTTTACCGGCAACGACATGAGGGGAAGGCATATTATTCGTATAAAGGATATACGGGAGAATCAGATAGTCGATATGGCTTTTATGACAAGGGACGACGATAATGGGTCCGTTTTTAGCCAGGCTCTTGACGGCATTCAGAGTCCCCTGGTTGACGGTGACGCCTTCAAACATGGAATTGATGATCCAGCGGACACAAACCGCTGCAATCCTCACAAAAACATAGTTATAATTGGCGGCGATTTCGTCCAGACAGGCATTGGCTTCTTTACGAACCTTTTGAAGCGGCAGATTTCGGGTTTCAGCATAATGCAGAAGGAACTCCGTGAGTCTCCGGCCGGTCAGGATTTCTTCTTTGAGCTCTTCTCTGGATTTCAGGACCGGGCCGGTGATACTCTGTCGATGACGATTGAACTGATCGATGATCTGTCTTCTGAGAATGAGGGGCAGTGAGTTTGAGCTGTCGGCTTCAGGCGGATGAGCTGCGATGAAATCTTTTACGCTGATGGGGTCTGAAACCTCGACAAAAATTTTCCCTGGATTTTTAAAGAGAGTGACCAGCCGCCGGATCCTTCCAGGATTCTCCTCGCTTCCGAAAAGAATATCCAGAAGAGTGGGGATGCTCCGGTGGGGGGTTTTCCCGAAAAAGATGAGTTGAGGAATGATATAAACCGTCCGGTCTGTTCCCTTCTGAATTTCGATGAGATGTCGAATGGGATCGTTTTTCTGCTTGATAAATCGTCTGTAAAATCCTTTTTTTTCAATCAGGCTGAAGAAACCGGCTTTTCCTTCAACAAAACTATCTTTGAAAAAATCCGTTCGATAAGGATTCGGGAAGAAGCCATGGCTGAAAAATGTATCCAGAAGAAAAAGCAAATTTTTCAACAGGCGGGATAAGGGTTGAAAGGCATACGATCTGTAATCCATCCCGATTTCAGGGCAGGGAAGTTTGATTTGAGGGTATCGATTATGGTAAAACCAATAGTCAAACCGGCTTTTATATTTTGAGGCATAAATGATTATGGAGCCCTCAGGGAGCGATCTGATGACTGAGGTTTGATCTTCGCTGATCTTGATCCCTGAAAAAAAGAGACGAAGCAGGTTGGATGTCAAGAATCCTATTTTCCGGGGGAGAAAGCAGAAAAAATAATTGTTTTCCCGACCCAGGGTACGGTCGATCCGGAAACGGATTCTCTTTTTGATACGGATCCAAATTTGAATAAAAATTTCTATCATATTTTTTGAGTTAAATCCGGTAGATGATATTCAAAGGAGGTCACGCAGGCGTCATGAATAGAACAACGGATGCGCTTTCTGGGCGATCTTCACCACAGGTCGTATCTTCAGGGGATCAGTTGTCATCAATACACCAGTCGATGGATTTTCGGGCAAGCCGGCCTCCGGCTCGTTCAGAGTCGGCGGATCATGAATGCCTGCTGTCGGTAATCGATACCCTATTTGACGGGGGCATGGCAACTAAAATCAGCAGATTTAAAATTTTTAATAAAATAGGCTTGCGTTATCAAAATTGTTATGGTATCCACGCGGAGAGTTCGGCGGAACCGGAGATTTGCTTATATTTTTCAATAATGGATATAGAAGGCGTCAATTTGAGGTGCTAATTTTTATCTAAAGAGGAGGATGATTTTCTATGAAAACGTTGATTGGTGGGGCCATAGGGGCGGTTTTGGGAATTATCGGGCTATCGGTATGGTGGAAACCCTTTCTGCAGCTTCTCGCCGGTGCGATTCCAGCCATGCTCCTGCTCGGTGGTGGACTTGCCCTGTATCTGGGATTTGATGAATTGAAAGATACCTGGAAAAAAGATGACACGACCGCTGACTCTTCCTTCAAGACCGATGATACGGATAAGTATAAAAAAGAGATCGATGATCTGAAAAAGGAGATTGAATCCATCAAGGCAGAAAAGAAAGCCTGATCAGACATCGCACGACGATTCGAAAAAGAGAACGGAAACGCCCGGATTTTTTCAAGAAGACGGGCGTTTTGTTTTTATGAAAGATGAGGATGGCGTCAGACTATTCCATTCCGGGTTGTGTCGAGGCCGCCGCCAGTGCATGCGCCCGTTCATTTCCTTCATCCCCTGAATGTCCTCTCACATGGACGATTTTAAGATCATGAAACCGAGCCATAACGCTTTTGATGACGGCAATCAGTTCGCGGTTTTTTCTGATTTTCCAACCGAGGGTCAACGTACCCACCGCATAGCTGCTGTCTGTGTATACCCGTACCGGTTTTGTGAAAGATGTCAGGGATAACAGGCCGGCTTTAATCGCTTCAAGTTCTGCAACATTATTGGTGGCAGTTCCCAGGCTCTTTGAAATCTCTTTTTCCCGATCTTTATACCGGATCAAAACGCCGATTCCGGCCGGACCCGGATTCCCTGAAGAGGCCCCGTCCGCATAAATATGGATTGCCTCTTCCGATTCGGTCTTCTCTTTTCCCTTGAGACCGGAAGGGTATCGATTCCGGACAATGTTGGGATCCGGAGAATCCGTATCTTCAGAAGGAGCCCCCTCATGCGGAATTGGGGATATCCCGATCGGATGGACCCAGTATTCATGCTCCTGATCGAGTTGATATTTAATCCGGACCTTTCCGGCTTTGATCAGAGGAGCTCCTGAAGTGCCGTGCGCCACCCAGACCTTATGTTTTTTGAAGATGGCGCGCTTCCATTCCTGAGGGGTTGGGGCAGCCGGAGGGGTTGCCGCGCCTTTTGGGTTCTTTTTCGGTTCATGCATAGAGGTGAAACCGAGAGCTGATCTTCATGAAATCCTCGACTCCGTCTTGGAACGATTCAAGGATGCTTTCGACGGATTCGAGCTGCGTAAGGCGAAGTCGGACCTGCTGATCCCCGAGGATCAGGTCAATGGGGAGCTTTTCGAATTCATATTCATAGGGAGGGGATTTCCATTGAAACCGGTCCGGATATTCTTTTAACACCGCCTGCAGAAGGTGAAGGGATACGGTATAAGGCCGGAAGCGGCCGGGATTCACGACATGGATCTGAAATCCTCCACAGGTTTTTCCGCTCCATTTGTTGGATGTGGGTTCAAATGCCAGGGGTCTTAAGATCGCACCTGCAAGAAGCGAAGGATTGATCTCTTTCATGATTCGATCCGGATCAATATAAGGAGCGCCGAATATCTCAAAAGGAAGCGTCGTTCCCCGGCCTTCGGACAGATTCGTTCCTTCCCAGATGACCTGCCCCGGATAAACCAGGGCGGAATTCGGGGTTGGAAGGTTGGGAGACGGAAGGACCCACGGAAGACCGGTATCCTTGAAATACATGCTTCGCTTCCACCCTTTCATGGGGATGACGGACAGATCGCATCCGATGGAAAAATGTTCATTGAAAAGAAGCGCGAGTTCACCGATGGTCAGCCCGTGGCGCATGGGGATGGGATACCGTCCCACAAAGGATGAAAAATCGGGATTCAGACAGTTTCCTTCAACTAAAAGACCGCCGATGGGGTTGGGCCGATCCAGAATCAGGACTTTTTTCCCCAGCTCACGGGCGGCTTCCATGCAAAAGGAGATGGTATAAACAAACGTATAGACCCGGCAGCCGACATCCTGCAGGTCAATGATCAGAATATCGATAAGATCCATCACGGATTTCTGGGGAATGCGATGCTTCCCGTAAAGGCTGTGAACCGGAATTTGAAGGAGAGGATCGAGGATATCTTCGGATTCCACCATATTGTCCTGTTTTTCGGAAAAAAATCCATGCTGAGGGGAGAAAAGCCGGACGAGTTGTCCCGGAAATGTATTTGCGATCCGCTCCCGGGAATGATGGAACCGATGATCCACAGAAGCCGGGTTGCACAGCAGCCCGATCCGCTTTTTTTTCAGCCGATCGGAAGGAGAATCGATGAGCTGTTCAAGTCCGGTTAATATGCGATTCATCGCAACCCTCAGTTAATCCTAACCAGAGCATTTTCAGACATACCCGGCAGGGTATATAGGGAAAAATGCTTAAAAGGGCAATAGGTTCCTATTCATTTGCAAGAAGAAGGATTTCTTGGCCCCATCTTGCAAGGAGATCTTGACAATATCATTTTTTAAAAATAATTATAAACGTTTAACAAAAAAAATCCTTGATGAAAGGAGTTGCACGGAATCTTTTATGCAGAGCATGACCGGCAACAGAACCCATACCGGCGCCGAGATTTCACTCGAAGGCGTGGTGATCATTGTCGGGAATTACGGAAGCGGAAAGACCGAGATTGCCGTCAACCTTGCCGTTCATCAGAAAAAGGCGGGAATGGAGGTCAGGATTGCGGACCTCGACCTTGTAAATCCCTATTTTCGGATGCGGGAGGCAAGGGATCTTCTTGAAAAATGGGGAATCGGTCTGGTGCTTCCGCCGGTTCAATACCTTCAGGCGGATCTTCCGATTCTGGATCGCGCCGTATCCGGGATGATTCGAAATCCGGGCCAGATCTCGATTTTGGATGTGGGAGGGGATCCGGTGGGGGCCGCAGTTCTCGCCGCTCTTTCCGATGCCTTCCGTTCAAGCGTATCGCATTCTATTCGAATCCATATGCTTCAGGTGGTCAATCCCTTCCGTCCGTTTACGGAAACCATAGAGAAATGCCGGAAAATGAAAGAGGCGATTGAAAAGGCGTCAAAATTGTCCGTCACCGGTATTATCGGAAATCCGAATCTCATGGACGAAACCACGGTTCAGAATCTCATGGACGGCTATGACTTTATCGCGGCCCTATCCCGGGAAATTCGTATTCCGGTTGAATTCATGGCCGTTTCCGGTGATCTTTTATCGCAGGTTGGCCTGAACCGGTTTTTATGCCCGGTGTTAACGATTTCGCGACAAATGGTTCCGCCCTGGAAACGGGCGGAAAATATCTGATCTTATCCGGCAGAAAAGAAAGGAATCAACAATTCAATGGCATTTAAGCATACCATCGAATCGGATCGCTGCAAAGGATGCGGCCTGTGCATTACCGTCTGTCCGAAAAATGTCCTGGAGATCTCTTCGGAAGTGAATACCAAGGGATATTTTCCGGCATTCCAGGCCCGTCCCGAGGATTGTATTTTTTGCACCACCTGCTGTATCATGTGTCCGGATGTGGCGATCATCATTACCAAGAGAGATGATAAAGCGGCATAGTCTGATTTCGATCATGAGCTGAAAGGAAGAAAATGAGCAAAGTATTGATGAAAGGAAACGAAGCCATCGGCGAGGCGGCGATCCGGGCCGGGTGTTTGAATTATTTCGCGTATCCGATCACCCCTCAATCCGAAGTCGCGGAATATCTGGCGCGGCGGATGCCTGAAGTTGGAGGTGTTTTCCTCCAGGGAGAGAGCGAAGTTGCCGTCTCGTATATGCTTTTCGGGGCCGCCGGATGCGGGGAGAGGGTTTTTACCACATCATCGAGCCCCGGGATCAGTCTGATGAGTGAAGGGATCAGTTATATCTGTGGAGGAGAATGCCCGGCGGTTTTTGTGAATATCATGCGTGGCGGACCGGGTCTTGGAGGAATTCTTCCTTCCCAGGCCGACTACCTGCAGGCCACGAAAGGGATCGGCCACGGAGATTGCCGCATGCTGGTCATGGCTCCGGATTCGGTACAGGAAGCTGTGGAAATGGTGATGTCGGCGTTCCATCTGGCGGAAAAATACCGGAATCCGGTGATGATTCTGGGGGATGGATTAATCGGACAGATGATGGAACCGGTTGCATTTCCGGATCATCTCAAGACGGAGCCCTCCAATAAAAATGATTGGGCGACAAACGGGATGGATAGACGAAAAGAGAGCCGGAGAAACCTCGTGAAATCCCTTTACCTTGATCCTGAAATCCTGAATGCGCACAATCTGAAACTGAAGGCAAAATACGACCGGATGAGACGGGAGGAAATCCGCTATGAAACGTACCGGACCGATTCGGATTACCGCGTCCTTGTCGTCAGCTACGGAACCATGAGCCGTGTTTGCCGGACAGCCATTGATGAACTTAAATCCGAAAAGATTTCTGTTGCCATGATCAGGCCCAAATCTCTTTTCCCCTTTCCTGAGCAGGCCGTGCACGATGCCGCATCCAAAGAGAGCTGTGAACAGGTGATCAGTATTGAAATGAGTATGGGGCAGCTCGTCGAAGATGTTGAAAAAAGTGTGAAGGGGCGTCGCCCGGTCCACTGGTACGGCAAATGCGGGGGAGAAGTCCCGACCCCTGAGGAAGTCATGGACGTCATCAGAAACCTGTTGAAGTGAAATCAAGGCATCGGCCTTTTTTTAAGGAGCTCGAATCATGGGAAAAACATTTACAAGACCTGTAGCCCTTTCCGACCAGGTGACCCACTATTGTCCGGGATGCACTCACGGGGTGATCCATCGGCTGGTCGCGGAAGTCATTGATGAGCTGGGAATACGGGGAAGGACTGTCGGGATTGCACCTGTAGGATGTGCGGTTCTGGCCTATAACTACTTTACGTTTGATTTTCAGGAAGCCGCTCACGGACGGGCTCCGGCCATGGCAACCGGGATCAAGCGTGTCCGGCCGGACCTTATTGTATTTACCTATCAGGGAGACGGCGACCTGGCGAGCATCGGCATGGCGGAAATTATTCATGCCGCCAACCGGGGAGAGAAGTTTACTACGATTTTCGTAAATAACGCAGTTTACGGGATGACCGGAGGCCAGATGGCACCCACCACCATGCCGAATCAGCGGACGACCACCAGCCCGTTCGGCCGAAATGTGGAAGAAGTCGGAATGCCGATTAAAGTCGCCGAACTCCTTTCCGCACTTGAGACTCCGGCGTTCATCACCAGACAGGCCGCAATCAGCCCGAAATATATTGTTCGGACAAAAAAGGCCATTAAACGGGCTTTTCAATATCAGATTGAAAATCGGTGTTTCAGTCTGGTTGAGGTCGTGAGTACATGCCCCACCAACTGGGGAATGACCCCGGTGGAGGCCATCCGATGGTCTGAAGAAGTCCTGCTTCCCTACTATCAACTGGGTGATAAAAAATCCCCGGATTCCATCAAGGAGGAGTGATGCAAAGCGAAGTCATGTTTGCCGGTTTTGGAGGCCAGGGGATTTTATTGAGCGGAAAAATCCTTGCAGAAGCCGCAATGGAAGAAGGGTTGGAAGTGGCATGGGTTCCTTCATACGGCCCGGAAATGCGGGGAGGAACCGCCTATTGCACGGTGGTCATCAGCGACAAACCGGTCGGATCTCCCATCATCCGGAATCCCATGCATCTGGTCGCCATGAACCGGCCTTCCCTTGAAAAATTTGCGTCCGTAGTCAGAAAAGGAGGGGTT
>JBFMEI010000010.1:0-16835 GCA_040753295.1 Thermodesulfobacteriota bacterium
GGTTATTGCTTGGACGCCGGATTCTTTCCTGTTTCCTTTGTTTTTTCCGTGGCAATAATTTTTCTTGCAGCTTCGGTCTTTGCTCGAACCAGCGCGGCCTGGTGGGAGGGAATATCAAGAGAAGCGGCCTGTTCCAGATATTTAAGAGCGGACTCGGCGCCTGAAAGGGTCGCTTTTCCCAGAGCCACATCGGCTTTGTATAAAAGGAGCATCAGATCGATATGATTGATGCGGCTGTGGGCAACCGCTTTCTGGGATTCCGTTGTGGCGTAATCAAGGGCGGTTTTCAAATAGGATTTAATTCCATCGAAATCAGGCATTCCCTGAACTTCAAGAAGAGCTTCCGATTTCTGAAGATAATATTGAAAAACAAATGTAAACGCTTCTTCCTCTGTGTACTCGGCTTTAATGGATTTGGGGGCGTTCATTCCGGGAAGCTGCATAAAGCAATTTTTTCCCAAGGGGGCGAAAATCCCTTTCCAGATTTCAATCCCTCCATTTGCCGGCTGGACAAAATACTTGTTTGAGTTGGATGAACTGACCGCGACAATCAGAAGGAGAAGGAGAATAAATCCGGCTGCAGCATATTTAACAAACCGATCAATGGGATACGGCTCTTTGGAATGCTTCGGGGGTTCACAGCTCTTCACCGGAATAGTCGGTGGTTCGATTTGAGTTTTTGGGATTGAGGTTTCGGGTTTTTTGACTTTCTCTTTCATGACAGGTCCCTCATCTGATGATTTTTTCTCGAGTGGATCCGGTTCCTTTTCCGGCAAAAGGGTTTCAATTTCAGATTTTTTTTCCTCGACTCTGACCGGAGAAGGTTCAGGAGGCGAATTCAGATCGAATTTTTTAAGAAGCAGCGCTTTGAGGCGTCTGGTCTCCTCCTCTGTTTTTCCGGAAAAAAATGGCGGGGCATTACCATTCGAAAGCTCTTTCTCAATGGGCTTGGCCAAGGGTCTTTTTTCGGATTGCCATCCATCGAATTTCCGGGCAAGCAATTCAGCCATGCTCGGCGGTTCGGGCGGCGGTGCTGGAGCCGGAGATGGAATGGAGATCTCTTCGGTTTTTTTGGATTTCTTTTTCGGTGCCGGCTTCTTTTTTGCGGTGGATTTAACCAGACTGTTCTTCCCCATAAAAAACCCCTTCAATTCATAATGAGTTTGCCGTATGATCCATTAACTAGACCTTTGAAAAACCGCTCTTTTTCGTCATTCCGGCGAATCCCGGTCGAAGATCCCGTGCATAGCGGGGATCGAGTCCGGGACAGGCACCGGAATCTATAACATATTGAATTTACTGGATTCCGGTTTTCACCGGAATGACAGATTTGGAGTTATTCAATAATTCTCATTGACAAATCGGTATAACACTGAGTTTGTATCAAATTTTAATATGGCCTGAATTAAACGCCAAATTCAGGTATAGGTATAATTTGATTTGTCGGATTTGTAAATCCTTTTTTTAAACGATTCTTCATCGGAAAGACGAGAAAAAAGCAGGATCCATGACAACCGCAGCCGGAACAGGAATTTATGAAAAGCTCAAACGCCTGGAAGGAATTCTTCATGGGATCGACTCCCTGGGAGTTGCTTTTTCCGGGGGTGTGGACAGCACATTTTTGTTGGCTTTTGCCAAAACGGTTTTAAACGATAAGGTCATTGCGGTGACCTCGGAATCGAAGATTCATCCGGACTGGGAAGCCAGGGATGCCCGTAAAATCGCGCGGGATCTGAATGTGGAGCACCTGCGCTTTCATTCCAATGAAATGAATCTGCCGGATTTTTTGAAAAATGAACGAAACCGGTGCTATGTCTGCAAAAAAGCCCTGTTTGCAACAATCAGGGAGATCGTATCAGGAAAAGGGATATCATCCATTTCCCATGGTGCGAATCTGGATGATCTTCAGGACTTTCGGCCCGGGTTTAAGGCGGCAGAGGAGGACCGGATATTATCGCCCCTGGTGGATGCCCGCCTGACCAAAGATGAAATCCGTATCCTTTCCAGGGAGATGGGGCTGCCGAACTGGAACAAGCCTCCCATGGCGTGCCTGGCAACTCGAATTCCGTATGGAACTCCAATTACACGGGAGGCGTTGGAACGGATCGGGAAAGCTGAACGATTTTTACTGGATGCCGGATTTTCAATCTGCCGGGTCAGATATTTCGGGTCCCGAATCCGGATCGAAGTTCATCCAAACGAGGTGAGCCGGCTTCTTGAAGATTCCTTCAAAAATCGGGCCATTCGATTCTTTAAGAGAATGGATATCTCAGAGATATCCGTTGACCTGGAAGGATATTCTCAGGGGAGCATGAATCAGGCCGAAAGGGTCATCCGGGAGGTGAATCTTTCCGGATCTCCGGGTCAATGAAATCATGAAGCAGGTGAAAAGGGCCGATATCCCCTGATACTTAAATGCCCGTATCAGCATCCATCCATGCCGGAAAATCGCTTCGATACTTCTGCAGCACCTGGTAGGAGAGAGTCTGGGTCACAATCGACGGTTCATCGGACCGGGTATAGAGAAGATTCCCCTGAGGATCAATGACGGAGGAATCTCCGGCATAGAGAAGCCGGTTTCCATCGACTCCGATCCGGTTGCATCCCGCCACATAACATTGATTTTCAATGGCCCGTGCAACAAGGAGGGCCTTCCAATGGGCTGACCGGCTTTTCGGCCAATTGGCGATAAAAACAGATAAGTCGAAACTGTTTTTCAAGTTCCGCGTCCAAACCGGGAATCTTAAATCATAACAGATAAAAGGACGGATATTCCATCCGTTCAAAGAGACCGTCAGGTGAGTTCTCCCTTCGGAATAAGTTTGATCTTCTTTTGCCATTCGAAAAAGATGCTTTTTGTCGTAAGTAAAATATGATCCGTCGGGTCTCATCCATACAAGCCGGTTAAAGTATTTTCCATTTTCTGTGATGATAAGGCTTCCGACAATGTCGCTCTGTTTCAATGAGGCGCTTTTCCTGAGCCAGCCGACTCCGGAGCCGCTCATGGGCTGGGCGAGCTTTTCGGCATTCATCGTAAAACCGGTGGTGAACATTTCAGGAAGGATGATAAGGTCCGGCCTGCCGGAAATCATCTCCAGTTTTTGGTCGAACATCTCCAGGTTGGCCTCGATATTCTCCCAGATCAGCGCTGTCTGGATAAGAGTTATTTTGAGATCCGGCATAGCTTTTCTCCCGCCTTTTCAAGAGTTTCATTTCTTTTTGCAAAACAGAATCTGAGGACCCGGTTGTCTTCCAGGTTGTGATAAAAAACCGAAGGGGGGATGGATGCCACCTGATGTTCAATGGTAAGGCGTTCGGCAAATTCGACATCCGGTTCTGATGAAATTTCGCTGTAATCGAGCATCTGAAAATAGGTTCCCCGGCTGGGAATCACCTTAAAAAGTGAGTCTTGAATACAGGATAAAAACCGGTCCCGTTTTTCCTGATAAAAAGTTGAAAGATTTTGATAAATACTCTGGTTTTCCAGGTAATCCGCATACGCATATTGAATCGGCGTGTTTGTCGCAAAGGTTAAATACTGATGGATTTTCCGGAGTTCCTGTGACAGAGGCGCCGGCGCCAGGCAGTATGCGGTTTTCCATCCGGTGGTGTGATACGTTTTTCCGAATGAACTGATTACAAAACTCCGTTCCCGGAGTTCAGGATACCGGCACATGCTTTCATGCTGCCGGCCGTCAAAGACGATATGCTCGTAGACCTCGTCGCTGATCATCAGGATGTTGCGGTCTTTCACGATGTCGATGAGCGCCGCCATATCGGAATCCATGAGGATGGAGCCTGTGGGATTATGGGGAGAGTTGAAAATCATCGCCCGGGTTTTTGAAGTGATCCGGTCCTTCACTTCATTCCAGTCGATCCGATAATCCGGAAACCGGAGTCTGATATAGACCGGAATTCCACTGTTGAGCAGAATGGATGGAACATAGGAGTCGTAAGCCGGTTCAAAGACGATGACCTCATCCCCATTTCCCACTGATGCAGTGATTGCGGCATAGATCGCTTCGGTAGCTCCTGAAGTGACCGTGATTTCAGTCATGGGGTCGTAGGATGTACCATGAATGGTTTTAACCTTATGGGCGATCTGCTCCCGGAGGCGGACAACCCCCTGCATGGGGGCATACTGGTTGGCTCCGGAACGCATGTATTTCTCTACCAGATCGATGAGTTCATGGGAAACATCGAAATCCGGAAATCCCTGGGAAAGGTTGATCGCATGATGCTTTTCGGCGAGTTGGGTCATAACTGAAAAAATGGTCAGGCCCACATTCGGCAGTTTGGAATTCAATTTCATGGCAATTTTACCTCTGGGATCGATTTTAAACCTGAATCTTTCAGGTTAAAACAGAATGAACCTTGACAACTATAGTGCATCGTATTTACATTTTCCAGGTGAATTTGTGTTTTATCAACGTTCCGGATGAAAAATCACGTCCGGGAATACGAAATACGGAACCGAATCAAATTAAACAACAGAGGAGCTTATTGAAAATGGTTGAAATCATGAAGTCCGTGCCGAAAAAGGACGATAAAAAAGAGAAGCGGATTCAACACGAAGCCAACGTGAAAGGATCTCTCGCGAAGATTAAAAATAAGATCATTGTCATGAGCGGGAAAGGAGGGGTCGGAAAAAGCAGTGTTTCGGTGAATCTGGCCATCGCGCTATCCAGGAGAGGATTCCAGGTCGGCCTTATGGATGTGGATTTACACGGTCCTGATGTGCTTCAAATGCTCGGACTCAAAGGGGGGATTGAGGTGACAAAGGATCATAAAATCAATCCCCTTGCATATTCAAAAAATTTAAAGGTAATTTCCATCGAGTCTTTTATTCCCAATAAGGATGATGCCATCATCTGGAGGGGGCCTCTCAAATATGCGGCGATCCAGCAGTTTATCGGAGAAGTCTTCTGGGGGGATCTTGATTTTCTTCTCATCGATTCCCCTCCGGGAACCGGGGATGAACCCTTGACCATTGCCCAGATGGTTCCGGATGCAAAAGCCGTTATCGTGACAACACCCCAGGAAATCTCTCTTTCGGATGTCCGAAAATCGATTAATTTCTGCAGAACCGTTAAAATGGATATTTTAGGAATTGTAGAGAATATGAGCGGATTCAAGTGTCCTCATTGTTCTCAGACCATCACCCTCTTCGGATCCGGAGGCGGAGAGAAGACCGCTTGTGACATGGGATTGAAACTCCTTGGTAAAATTCCTTTTGATCCCAGGCTTGTGGTCTGCGGGGATAAAGGAATATCCTACCAGGAGAAGTATGTTGATTCCGAAGTCACCAAAGCCTTTTCCCAAATTGCGGAAAAGATGTCTGTTCCGATTCAAACTCATTGATCCATGACATTCTTCCGGCTTTGATACCCAGGTATTCCTTTGTGGCATCATGCCGGAGAGGGTCCGTTCCGATCAGGCCGGATCTGTCATGGAGATTTAAAAAGGATCAAGATCCGCGAGAAAGGCTTAGAGGAGTTGTCGAAGATCTTCTCTTGAAGGGACGAATGTTTTATCAAAGTCCTTCCAGAATTCTTTATCTTTTTCACGCCATCCGGTCCCGAATTTTTCGTCGAAAAAGGGTTTCAGCTTTTCGAACCATGCTCCGCTCCGCTTGACCCCCTTTTGTCTGCTCTGAATCAGATCCGCGAGAAAATCGGCGATATCGACCATTTTATCTTTGGGAAGATAGGCATGCGCCCCTTCTTTGATGGATTTGACCAGATAGGTAGGGCTTAAGGCATGTGCGGTAAGCATAACCGCCGGGATCCCCTTTTCCGTGGCGATTTTGAGAAGTTTATAGCCGTCAACTCCCATGATATCGAGGATGGCGGCATCATAATTCCCTTTTTGCAGGGATTTCTCAGCGGTCGCAAATTCCTGGGCGGTTTCCACGATGCACATATCCAGAAGATCGATAAGGGTTTCAAGAATATCCGGTTCATCATCGACCACCAGAATCCGTTTTCCTTTTAAGAGATTCAGATCCGTCATTTTATTCCTCCTTCACCGGATCGGTTCGATTGTCCGATGGGGTTTTCATGGGATTTTCGAAAATTTTACCGGCTTTGAACAGAACCGTCAAGTTCAGATATTTTTTTTACAAGCGCATCACGAAGGTCCTCAAGTTCAAAAAGCGCCTGCATGATGGGCTTTCCGTTTTTCCTCTTTCTCCATAAATGAAACAGGACAGGAAGATCTGAATTTGCAGTAGATATTCGGATCCCTGCATTTCAGGCATTCCTCGCAGAGATAGAGCTGATGCTTTAAACATAAAAACCTGGTCTTTCGATCCGGATGATTGATGCATGATTCCATTATTTCCTTGAATCACCAGGGGCGATCCAGCTTCCGTCTTTCAGGTAGGAAAGTGTGATCTCCTTTAACGTGTTTTTCTGTTTAAGAAATTTTTCCTTCATCCCCAGAAGCCATTCCCGATGAGATATGGCCGACTCCCGGGAGGTAAACATTTCATGCTCACCTTTACGGATATCACATACAGGCCTGCCGTCCTTGAATTGAAGTGTTCCGGAATTGCTGCAGATCATGCATTTGAGGGTGGTATGATCCATAAATCGAAATGTACGACCCCCGCATACCGGACAATCGGGTCCGTCCGCATCAATTGATTTGCCGAACAGGGAGGCGGCAAGAGCCGATACCAGGGATTCGTTCCCGGGATTTAGAAATACTTCTCCGGGAAGGGCTCCATAAAGAATCGCACATCCCTTGATATCGGCCATCATGATTTTTAAAAAGCTTTCGATTCCAAGCAGCGTATATCCTTCCCTTCCTTGGATTCCTGCAATGCCGACACCCAGCGCCGGTTTTCCCCAGAATTCTTCCATTCTCGCAAAGACGGTAAATCCCCGATCCAGAAACCGCTTCAGGGAAGCATTCGGTCCCAGAAAGTAAGTCGGGACGGCAATGATGAGCGCATCGGCTTTTTTTATTGCCTCCAGGATTCCATTTAAATCATCCTCAATCACGCATTCTCCTTTTTTAAAAAGGCATGAGTAGCAGCCCCTGCAGGGTTCGATCTGAAAATCGGAAAGGCGAAGAAGACTCAATTCATGAGGGATCGGGATTTGCCGGCTGATGGCTTTAACGGTGATTTCGCAGTTTCCCAGTTTTCTCGGGGAACAGATAATTCCAAGTATGTGTTTCATAATTTCCTTGTGATGGTATTTTGTCTGATCAATTTTTATCTTATCGTCGCTCATTCCATGAGAGTTGAAATTCCCAGTGAGTCCTTTTAACCAGATGATCCCTATAATTGTCAAGGTGTGAGTTTCCAAAAAAACCGGATCTAAAAGACAAAATTGCTTGATCTGGGAACCGGTTTTAAATAAAAACCGGTTTATGAAGAGATGCTCACCGAATCTTGAGGTCAAAGTCGGTAAAATCCGGCTTCAAAATCCGGTCATGACCGCATCGGGTACATTCGGATACGGCGGGGAATATTACGACCTTGTGGATCTGAACCGCCTGGGAGCCATCATTGTCAAGGGATTATATTTGAGTCCTCAAAAAGGGAACCCGCCTCCCCGAATTGTGGAGACGCCCTGTGGAATGCTGAATGCCATCGGACTTGAAAATATCGGAATCGAGGCGTTTGTCCGGGAAAAACTGCCGTTCTTGAAAACGTTTTCTGTCCCCACCATTGTCAACATCTATGGACATACGGTTTCGGAATATGCCGAACTGGCTGCACGGATTGACGGCGTCGCAGGTATCGATGGTATCGAAGTAAACATATCCTGTCCGAATATCAAGGAAGGCGGTATTGCGTTCGGAGTAAATCCCGGATCCGCACACGAGGTGATCAAGGCGGTTCGGGATGCTACGGAGAAGACGGTTATTGCAAAGCTATCCCCCAATGTAACGGATATTACGCAGATCGCCCGAAGTGTTGAATCTGCCGGAGCGGATGCGGTATCTCTGATCAATACCCTGACCGGAATGGCCATTGATGTAAAAAGCCGTAGGCCCAGGCTTGCCAATATCACCGGGGGCCTTTCAGGACCGGCCGTCAAACCCGTGGCGCTGCGAATGGTATGGCAGGTGGTGAATGCCGTTCGGATTCCGGTGATCGGCATCGGAGGGATTTTAACAGCCGAGGATGCCCTGGAGTTTCTTATCGCCGGAGCGCGTGCAATCGAGGTCGGGACCGCCAATTTCATCAATCCAAGATCAACCATTGAAATTCTGGATGGGATTGAGAGATATTTGATTGCCGAAGGAATTGAACATATCGATGGAATCATCGGGAGCATTTTGATTCAGGAGATCAAAGCCAATATCGAACTCAAGGAGGATCCATGAGACCAAAAAGCATGATGATGGTGATCTGGTTGATCTGTTTGACGGAAACCGCGTGGAGCGCTGAAGTGGCCGGCGTCTCTCTTCCGGACAGCCTCGCTGTTGACGGAATCAATCTGGTTCTAAATGGGGCCGGACTCAGAAAAAAACTCGTGATCAAGGTATATGCTGCTGGGCTTTATCTGACCCAGAAAGACCGGAATTCTCAGGCCATCGTGGATGCGGATAAACCCATGGCAATCCGGATGCATTTCATCTATGACGGAGTGACGGCAAAACAGCTCATTGAAACCTGGAACGAAGGATTTGCCGTAACCATGGGTGAAAATGCACCGGCCCTTAAAGACCGGGTTGCCTCTTTTAATTCATTCTTTACCAGGGAAGCAAAAAAAAACGACCGTTACGATCTGATATATCAGCCTCAGAAAGGGACGAGTCTCGTCATTAATGATAACCCTGCAGGCACGATTTCCGGTCTTGATTTTAAAAAAGCCCTCTTTTCAATCTGGCTCGGAGAAAAGGCGTCCAACAAAGGGTTAAAAGCGGCGCTTCTGGGTGAATAAAATTTTTGAAACCGAGCCCGGCGAAATGGGGTTAAAATTCGACCCGTTCCACGGGATGGGCTTTCAGAAATTCAAGGCGGTTCAATCCGTTTACAAAGGCCTTGGCGCTGGCGGTGATGATATCCGGATCCGCCCCTTTCCCGAGAGCGATCAGGCCGTTTTCCCTCAGCCGCACCGTCACTTCTCCAAGGGCGTCAGTGCCGCCGGTGATGGCGGAAACTGAGAACCTCAGCAATTCCGAACGGGTTCCAGTCAGCGTGGAGATACTTTCAAAAGTTGCATCAATGGGCCCGTTCCCGTACCCCGCTCCGCGAACAGATCTTCCCTGGATGTTCATCTGGACGCTTGCCATGGGCAGAACGGTGGTCCCGCAGCTCACATGCAGATATTCGAGTTTGAAGATATCCGAGGTCCTTAAAATCCCTTCTGTCACGATGACTTCGAGGTCATCATCCACCACCTGCTTTTTCTTATCCGCCAGCTCTTTGAATTTGGTGAAGACGATTTCCAGTTCTTCATTGGAAAGGTCATACCCGAGCTCCTTCAGACGAGCCCGCAGGGCATGTCTCCCTGAATGCTTTCCCAGCACCAGGCGGTTGGCGGATAAACCGACGGTTTCCGGCTTCATGATCTCATAAGTCATGGGATTTTTCAGAATCCCGTCCTGATGAATTCCGGCCTCGTGGGCAAATGCATTCGCTCCGACAATGGCTTTGTTGGGCTGAACAAGGATTCCGGTGATCATGCTCACAAGGCGGCTTGTGGGATGAATCTGCTCGGTTCGGATTCCGGTATTCATGGGAAAGCAATTCGGCCGGGTATGCAGAGCCATAACCACTTCTTCAAGGGAGGTATTTCCTGCCCGTTCGCCGATTCCGTTGATGGTGACTTCCACCTGACGCGCACCGGCAAGGAGAGCAGAAAGGGTGTTGGATGTGGCCAGACCCAGATCATTATGGCAATGGACACTTAAAATCGCTTTATGGATGTTCGGCGTATGGTCGACAATATATCGGGTGAGGGAATCAAATTCATGAGGGATCGCATATCCCACGGTATCCGGAAGATTCACGACCGCGGCGCCGGATTCAATGGCGGCCCCGAAAATTTGACATAAGAAGTCCCGATCGCTTCTGGAGCCGTCTTCGGCGGAAAATTCCACATTTTTCGTAAGCGTTGCGGCATACCGAACCGCTTCCACGGCAGTCCGTATCACCTCATCTCTTGTCATGTTGAGTTTGTGTTTAAGGTGAATATCCGAGGTGGCGATAAAGACATGAATTCTGGGTTTTGAGGCATGGCGTATGGCCTCCCATGCCCGGTCGATATCCGCCTTCGAAGTCCGGGCGAGCCCGGCGATTTCAGCGTGTTTTATTTTTTTTGCAATTTCGGATACGGCATTAAAGTCACCCTCGGATGCCGCCGGAAATCCGGCTTCGATCACATCGACTCCCAGCTTTTCCAGTTGGGTGGCAATCCGCAGTTTTTCTCCGGTATTCATGCTGGCACCGGGTGATTGTTCGCCGTCTCTTAACGTGGTGTCGAAAATATAGATCCGGTTGCTCATGGGGTTGATCCTTTTTTAATTATTTCCCGTTGGATTCCGATGGATTTTGATACGACAACTTGTATTGAAAGCTCTCTTCCAGAGCCTTCCAGCTGGCTTCAATGATATCGGTTGAAACACCGATGGTGCTCCAGAGCCTGTCCTGATCCCGTGAGTCGATTAGAACCCGTACTTTGGAGGCGGTCCCATCGCGGCCGTCGATCACACGGACTTTGAAATCCACCAGGCGCATCGTATCCAGATCCGGAAAAAATTTGGATAATGCCTTTCGAAGGGCATTGTCCAGGGCGCTCACAGGTCCGTTTCCTTCGGCTGCAGTGATTTCATACCGGTCGTTTACGGAAATTTTAACCGTCGCATGGGCGCTGCATGGCTGCTCCCTGTTTTTTTCGATGGTAACGCGGAAAGACTCCAGTTCAAAAAGGGGTTTAAACCGCTCCGTTAATTTTTCCACCAGAATTTTAAATGATCCGTCGGCGACATCAAATTGATATCCGGCCTGTTCAAGATCCTTGATCTTGGATACGATTTCCCGGCTGTCAAAACCGTTTCCTCCCAGATCGATTCCCAGCTCTTTTGCCTTGTATTCGATATTGCTTTTTCCGGATAGATCTGAAACCAGTACCCTCCGGCTGTTTCCGACCGATTCGGGGTTCAGGTGCTCATAAGCCTGGGGGGTCTTCATGATGGCGCTGACATGGATACCCCCTTTATGGGCAAATGCGCTTTTTCCCACAAAAGGCCGGCTGTTCACGGGGACGATATTTGCGGTTTCACTGATATACCGGGATAGCCGCTTGAGCTTTACCAGGTTTTCATGGGGGACACAGGGAAATCCAAGTTTGAGGCTTAAAATCGGGATGATGGAAATCAGATCGGCATTGCCGCAGCGCTCGCCGTATCCGTTGATGGTCCCCTGGACCAGATCAATCCCACAACGCACTGCGGCAATGGTGTTGGCTACTGCAAGTCCGCAGTCGTTGTGGGTATGAATTCCAAGATGAAAGGGGAGGGGCCCGGCCGTAGAATTATCCCGGTTGCCGAAAAAGTTCAGGACGCTTCGGGTGGTCGATTCAATTTCATGGGGAAGCGTTCCGCCGTTGGTATCACAAAGGACAATCCCGGCCGCCCCTTCTTCTGCTGCGATTTTCAAGGTGGATAAGGCATATTCCGGATTATCTTTATATCCGTCAAAAAAATGCTCGGCATCGTAGATCACTTCCCTGCGGGAGTCGACGAGGTATCGGATCGAATCCGAGATCATTGCGAGATTTTCCTCGGATGAAATTCCCATGACCTTGTCGACGTGAAGCATCCAGCTTTTTCCGAAGACGGTTACTACCGGGGTTTCAGCGTCCAGGATGGCATTCAGGTTTTCATCATCTTGCGGAGAAATGCCTGCCCTTCGAGTCGATCCGAAAGCGGTCAGGCGGCTGTTTTTAAACGGATACCGTTTTGCGAGTTCGAAAAACTGCCGGTCCTTGGGGTTTGATCCGGGCCATCCGCCTTCGATGTAGTGAATTCCGAACTGGTCAAGACGGGCGGCGATGTCCATCTTTTCATCCGCGCTGAAACTGATGTTTTCTCCCTGGGTGCCATCCCGAAGCGTGGTGTCGTAGACAAATACCGGTTTCATTATTCCTTCTCCCTTGTTTCTCCCCTGGCTACTTTCTTTTCCTGTTTTCAGGCCGAAGCCCCCTTACCGAAGCTCCCGCTCTCCACATTTCCGAATTTCGCATGACATCCAGCTCATGCTGCAGACGGATCCGGTAGTCAGGCGCGCTGTTGGCCGAGAGGACCCGCCGGGTCTCTTCTCCAGAGACCACATTCCGGTAAAGTGTTTCAAAAACCGGAGCCACGGCATCCCGGAACCGGGGAGCCCAGTCCAATGCCCCGCGCTGGGCTGTGGTGCTGCAGTTGGAAAACATCCAGTCCATCCCGTTTTCAGCAACCAGGCGGATAAGGCTCTGGGTGAGCTCTTCAACCGTTTCGTTGAACGCTTCACTCGGCGAATGTCCTTTTTTTCGAAGAAGAGTATATTGAGCTTCCATAACTCCGGCAAGACAACCCATCAAAACGCCGCGTTCGCCGGTCAGATCGCTGAAGACTTCTTTTTCAAAAGTGGTCGGAAAAAGATACCCGGAGCCGATGGCAATCCCGAGGGCAAGCACCCTTTCCCGTGCCCTTCCGGTGAAATCCTGAAAAACCGCGAAACTTGAGTTGATGCCGCTTCCGTCCAAAAAGTTGGAACGGACCGTCCGCCCGGAGCCTTTGGGCGCCACAAGGATGACATCCACATGGGGAGGAGGGATGACCTGGGTCTGGTCCTTGTAGGTCACTGCAAACCCATGGGAAAAATAGAGGGCATCTCCCCGGTTCAGGCATTCCCTGATCCTGGGCCAAAGCGCCACCTGACCCGCATCGGAAAGCAGATATTGAAGAACGGTTCCTTTCCGGGCCGCATCCTCAACGGAAAAAAGGGTTTTACCCGGAATGAAACGATCCGAGACCGCCCGTTCCCAGGATGCGGTTCCGGCGCGCTGCCCCACAATGACGTTGAATCCGTTGTCCCGCAGGTTCAAGGCCTGTCCCGGCCCCTGAACCCCATATCCCAGCACGGCAATGGTTTCGTGCTTTAAGATATTCCGGGCCTTATCCATTGAAAATTCTTCCGAAGTAATGACTTCCTCAGCAATTCCGCCAAAATCGATTGTTGCCATAGTTCTCTCCATTAATAAGGGTTATCGGTTCTGTCTCTTCTCTTTTCTTACCTCAATCTATCAAGATTGATGTCTTAATTCGGCTCGCGATAGAGCGCGATGGCGCCTGTCCGGGCAATCTTTTTAATTCCCATGGGTTTGAGCATATTGATCAATGCGGTCATTTTGCCGTCGTCTCCGCTGGCTTCGATAATATAATATTCGGGACCCACATCCACGATTTTGCACCTGAAAATATCCACCAGGCGAAGGATTTCATCCCGGTTCTCACGTTTGGCTTTGATACAGATCAGGGCCATTTCCCGCTTGACCGCCCGTGGACCGGTCATATCCCGCAATTTGATGACGTTGATGAGTTTACGGAGCTGTTTTTCGATCTGTTCCAGAACAAGTTCATTGGCTTTTGTGACGATGGTGATACGGGATATGGCCGGATCTATGGTTTCAGCAACACAAAGGCTTTCAATGTTAAACCCTCTTCCGGAAAAGAGCCCGACCACCCGGGACAAGACTCCAGGCTTGTTATCGACCAGCATGGTCAGAATATGTTTATCGCTGTTCATTTAAAAATTCCCCTTTTGTTTCATCAATCCGTGTCACGAACCGGATCATGATTCCGGAATCTATGCGAGAAGCATTTCAGTGATTGGAGCGCCTGCAGGGACCATGGGATAGACGCACTCCTCCTTTTCAACCACAAACTCCATAATCACCGGACCCGGAGCGGCAAGGCCTTTCTGAAGAACCGCTTCCACTTCAGAAGGGTGTTCGGCCCGAAATCCTTTTGCTCCGAAGGCTTCTGCAAGTTTGACAAAATCCGGGGCGCAGCTCATGCAGGTGTGAGCGTACCGTTTTCCATAAAAAAGCTCCTGCCACTGTCGAACCATTCCAAGGTATCCGTTATTGAGAATCACCACCTTTACCGGAAGCGAATGCTGGACCGCGGTTGCCATTTCCTGGATGTTCATCTGGATGCTCCCGTCCCCGGCCACATCAATGACGAGTTTATCCGGAAATGCGGTCTGGGCCCCGATCGCTGCCGGAAGTCCGAACCCCATGGTCCCCAGGCCTCCCGAAGTTATCAGGTGTCCGGGTTTTTCAAAAAGATAATACTGCGCCGTCCACATCTGATTCTGTCCCACCTCGGTTGTGATAATGGCGTTTCCACCGGTCAGTTCGTGAAGTTTTTCGATGACGTATTGGGGCTTTATGGCGGCATTCATCTCCTGTTTATAAGCCAGGGCATGGGTGCGACGCCATTCTTCAATCTGATCAAGCCATGCCTTGCGTTTGCCGGAAAGCTCTCCCGGATCTTCTTTTTCAAGCATGCGGTTTAAGTATTTCAAACCGGTTTTACAGTCCCCCACAACCGGAACGGCAACGGTAACATTTTTTCTGATACTGGTCGGATCAATATCGATATGAACAATTTTAGCCTGGGCGGCAAAACAATCGGTTTTGCCGGTCACCCGGTCGTCGAAACGGACACCGATTCCGATAAAAAGATCACAGGCTCCGGTTGCCATATTGGCCCGGTAGGTGCCGTGCATTCCGATCATTCCCAGGCTTAGGGGATCATTTCCGGGAAATCCCCCCAGACCCATGAGGGACATTGCCACCGGTATCCGGGCTCCCCTTGAAAATTCGATGAGTTCCGGAGAGGCTTTGGAGAGGATCACTCCTCCCCCGGAAAAAATCATGGGTCGTTCAGCACTTTTGATCAGTTCGAATACTTTTTCCAGTTGTTTGAGATTCGGTTCATAAGTCGGATTATAGGATCTGAGTTTTACCTTTCCTATGGGTGTATAAGAGGTTTTGCCGGCGGATACGTTTTTCGGAATATCCACCAGAACCGGTCCCGGACGTCCGGAGCGGGCAACATAAAAAGCCTCCTTCAGGATTCCGGCAAGATCTTCGATCCTCCCGACAAGGTAATTATGTTTGGTGCAGGGTCTGGTGATCCCCACGATATCGACTTCCTGGAACGCGTCATTCCCGATCAAGTGAGAGGGGACCTGGCCGGTAATCACAACGATGGGGATGGAGTCCATGTAAGCCGTGGCAATACCGGTGACGGTATTGGTTGCTCCCGGACCTGATGTTACCAGGCAAACTCCGACCCGGCCGGTGGCTCTGGCATACCCGTCGGCGGCATGGACGGCTCCCTGTTCATGGCGCACAAGGATATGGTGAATATCCGTTTGGATCAACGCATCATAGATATCGATCACCGTGCCGCCCGGAAATCCGAAAATAACCTCAACCCCCTCTTCCTTGAGCACTTCCATTAAAATCTGGGCACCTGTATATGGTTTCATATCTCTGACCTCCGAATACAAAAAAAAATCCGTTATCACCCTTTCGGGGCTGATAACGGATTTTAAATTGCTTATGGTAAACTGCGCTAGGCCATTATCAACCCCCGACCTCCCGGTAGCCGATAATACCTACCGGAAGGATAAGAATAAGGCCGATAAGGTTGATGATGGCGTAACGATTCATCCTGTTATAAAGCTCTCCTGAAAAATAATTTGGATGTCACTCTATTTCACTTATTGAGAGTTGTCAAGAATTTATTTTTTCCTTATAAGTGCATCCGGCGGTAAGACATGAAATAAACGCGCCGTCCCGCTTTGTTACTTTTTCAACGAGAAAATCCGCGCCGCATTCGGGACACTTGATATCCACAGGACGCTCCCACAAGGCAAAAGTGCATTTGGGATAGCGGTTGCATCCGTAAAAAACCTTCCCTCTCTTTGAAACTTTTTTTACAATCTGTCCGTCGCATCCTGGGCTGGGGCAATGAACCCCGGTTTCTTTATCCGGACCGTTTGAGTTGATGGATCGGGTGTTTTTGCACCCCGGATAACCGCTGCAGGCCAAAAAAACTCCGAATTTCCCCTGTTTTACAATCATGGTTCGGCCGCATTTGTCACAGACTTCAGTTGAGGCTGTGACAGGAGCAGGGTCGACGGGAGCAATTTTTCCTTTTTCATCCCGGAGGTAATTTGAAGTATAATTGCACAGAGGATACCCCTCGCATGCCAGAAAATGGCCGTTTTTCCCGACTTTGACATGGAGTTTCGCCCCGCATTTCGGACATGGAAGAGATGTCGGAAGGCCGACACCTTTTAAATTAAGCATCCCCTGTGAGGCTTTTTCCAACTGCTTTTGAAAATCTCGGAAAAACTCGGAAAGCATTTTCATGTAATTCATTTCTGCGGTTTCGATCTGATCCAGATGGTCTTCCATTCTGGCCGTGAAATCAACATTAACCAGGTCTGAAAAACTTCCAACAACCAGGTCATTCACGATGAATCCGAGTTCGCTTGGATGAAAGTACCCTTTAATCAGCTCCACGTATCCCTTATCGCGGATCGTGCTGAGGATAGCCGCATAGGTGCTTGGTCTTCCGATCCCGTTTTCTTCAAGCTCCTTGACGAGTGATGCCTCTGAAAATCTTGGGGGAGGAAGCGTGAAATGCTGTTTCGGTTCAAGTTTTTCGACAGAGAGGATCAGGGCTTTGGAAAGGGAAGGGAGCATCTCTTTTTCATCTTTGGATTCTTCATCCACGGCCTGATAAAGCGACATGAATCCCGGAAAGCGGATCGCCGACCCGTTTGCGATGAACTGATATTCTCCGGC
>JBFMEI010000011.1:0-16439 GCA_040753295.1 Thermodesulfobacteriota bacterium
CTTATGATCAGGCCCTACGGCCTTTTCGGGATAGAAGAAATCGAAAGGGTTTAGAAAGGGGGATCATGCCTTCGGGTTTATTTCACGAATCCTACGCAAGCGATGAACGGATATTTCAGACCGGGTTTGTCCGGATATGGCTTTTTCTTCTTTTGGCCGGATGTGCACTATTCCCGGTTTTTGCATCCAAATATATGGTTTCCATTCTCACGGAAATCGGTATTGCCATCATCGCCTGCCACGGATTGAATTTACTCACCGGATTCACCGGACAGATTTCCCTGGGGCATGCCGCATTCATGGGAGTCGGGGCGTACACCTGTTCCATTCTTATCACCAAGGCCTCGATCCCGTTTATCATCGCCCTCCCGGTCGCCGGCGCTGTGGCTGCCTTGATCGGAATGATCTTCGGAATACCTTCTCTGAGGCTCCGGGGGCTTTACCTGGCTATGGCAACCATCGCCGCCCAGTTTATCATTGAATTCACCATCCGCCGCTGGGATAAACTGACCGGAGGCGTTCAGGGAATGTATGTGGATCCCGGCAAGATGGGGCCTTTTCATTTCGACAATCACCTTCATCTTTATTATCTCACCTTTGTCATTGCCGTTCTGGTGACGTTGATGACCAAAAATATTATCCGCGCCAGATCCGGCCGTGCGTTTGTAGCCATCCGGGACCGGTATCTCGCTGCTGAAGTGATCGGAGTCAACCTGTTCAAATACCGCCTCATGTCCTTTGCCGTTTCATCCTTTTTCGCAGGGATTGCCGGTGCGCTTCTTTCCCAGTTTCTTCAGGTCATCACCCATGAATCTTTCAGCATCCATCAGTCCATCGACTATCTGGCCATGTGCATCATCGGCGGACTGGGGCATATTCTGGGCGCCATTTATGGGGTGGCCTTCTGGTTTATCATGGAACGGCTTTTCGAATTCATCACCACCTCTCTGAACAGCGCGTTCCCTTCCCATGTTACCTGGTTTGTTTCCATTCGGGAAATCATGTTCGGTGTGGTGATTATCTGGTTTTTAATTTTCGAACCGGACGGCCTTGCCGCACGGTGGAGAACCACCAGGGCATACTGGAAGCTTTGGCCGTTCTCATATTAAACCCGGTTTGAGTGAAATCGGCTGAATTCAACAGGGCATTTTTTCGAACACAAAGAGAAAAAACCGCAACAACAAAGGAGGAACCCATGAATCAACATGCAGTTAAGACTCTTTCAATGATCGCTGTTTTTCTGACGCTCATCTTCTCCGTTCTTACACCTTCGGCCCAGGCAGCAGAGGAGATCAAATGGGGCGTTCTCATCGATCTTTCAGGGCCAACTTCGGACTGGGGAAAAAATCAGGCCAAGGGACAGCTTGATGCCATGCGATGGGTCAATGAAAACGGCGGCATCAACGGAAAAATGTTAAAGCTCATCGTTATCGATGACGGATACAAAGTCCCGGACGGGGTAGCAGGATACAACCGTCTGGTCGATTCTGAAAAAGTCATTGGAATCTATATCCAATCCACCGGAACCACCATGACTTTGGCTAAAAAAATCGTCGCAGACGGCGTTGCCACCATTGCCGCTTCTTTTACAGCCAAGTTTGAAGACCCTACAAAAACCCCATTCAGTTTCTTTGTTTCTCCTTCATACGGCACCATGGGGCGGATCGCATTGAAATGGATCAAGGACAACTGGAAGGATAAATCCCGCAATCCAAAAATCTGCTATCTCTATCCGGACAATACCTACGGAAGCGATATCCTTAACGTCTGCAATGATTACGCCAAAAAGATCGGAGTGGATGTGGGACCGGATCAGGTCATCAACTGGCCCACCAAAGACGCCACGGTTCAGCTCACCAACATGAAACGGTATGATCCGGATTTCGCGTACATCACTTCAACCGCCATGAACGGCGCCGTAATTCTGAAAAACGCCAAAGCATTGGGAATCAAAACCAAATTCATTTCCAACATCCGGAACTTCGAAGAGAGCCTGATTGATCTGAGCGGCGGAGCGGCCGAAGGAAGCTACGGCGTGCATCCGATCGCACCTTACGGCGCACCGGTCCCCGGCATGAAGAAAGTCGTCGAATGCCATGAGAAATGGCATCCGGGTGAAAAGGGAACCAACGTATATGTGGAAGGGTGGGTCAACATCCTCAGCGTTACGGAAGCTCTTAAAATCGCGGATAAAGCCAAAGATTTGACACCGGCCGGCATCCGGAAAGCCTTTGAACAGTTCCGGAATTTCGATACCGGAGGATTGGCTCCCCCTCTGACCTTTACCGCCACGGATCATCGGGCCAGTATGGCTGCAAAAGTCTACCAGGTTAAAGACGGGAAAATGACGGATGTGAGCGGCTGGGTCGAACTTCCGAGGGATGCCGAATATTTCGGGAAGTAGCTCGTCAATGAGGAAAGAATAGACAGGGCCAAGGGTAAAGGGGCATTTTCCCTGACAACCCTTGGCTCCGGGAAATCCTTAACAAAAACCGGGAGGGCTTCTCGTGTGCGGTGGAGGAGTTTGTTTCCAAGTTATTTTAGAGGAACAACATGCTTGAATTGAACCTGCCGAGACGGTTCAACGCTGCCGAATATTTTATCGATCGGAATCTTCATGAAGGGCGTGGAGATAAGATTGCCGTTCTTCATGAAGAGAGCGCGTATACCTACCGGGAGCTGGCTGAAAACGTCAACCGCTGCTCCAACATGTTTTCCGGCCTGGGGCTTGGCATGGAAGACCGGGTGATCCTGATTCTCCGGGATACTCCGGAAATGATTTTTTCATTCTACGGAGCCATAAAAATGGGGGCGATCCCCATTCCCACAAATATTTTGATGAAAGCCCCGGACTTCTTATATGTCTTAAACGACAGCCGTGCCCCTATTCTCGTTGTCGATCCTCTTTTTCTGCCTGAAATTGAAAAAATCATCGACCAGGCCCGCTTTTTAAAGACCATCATCGTGGCTGGAGAACACGATGGAAAATATCCTGAATTTCATGATCTGCTCAACACTTCGGATGCGACATTCGAAGCTGCAGAAACCACTCCTGACGATGCAGCGTTCTGGCTTTACAGCGGAAGAAACCCGGAAATGCTCATGGGCGCCGTCCATCACCACAGCCACATGGTCTATTGCTCCAAAGCGTATGCCCAAGGGATTCTGAAGATGACCGAATCCGACCGGGTCATGGGATCTTTCCTTTTTTTTGCATACGGGCTTGGAAACGGCGCTTATTTCCCTTTTTATTTCGGAGCGACCAGCATCCTGTTTTCCCATCCGCCCAGACCCGAGCTTGTGTACAAAGACCTGGTCCGCCACCAGCCGACCCTTTTCTTTACCGTCCCGACCCTTTTAGGTTCCCTTGCAGACTATAAGAAAAGTGCCCACAATAATAATGAGACCCTTCCGCCGGTCAAGAATCTGAGAGCCTGTATCTCGTCTGCTGAATTTTTATCTCCGGAGATCTACCGCCGTTTCAAAGAGGAATTCCAAGTGGAAATCCTTGATGGGACCGGATCGACGGAAATCTGCCACATTTTTCTGTCGAATCGATTCGATGAAATCCGGGAAGGGAGCACCGGAAAAATCGTCCCGGGCTACGAAGCCAGGCTCCTGGATGATGACGGCTCGCCCGCCTCTCCGGGCAGCATCGGAAATCTTTTGATCCGGGGGGGGTCGATCTGCAGCGCCTACTGGAACCGGAGAGCGGAAACGAAAAAAAATATGCTGGGAGAGTGGTTTGTCACAGGAGACCGGTATCTGGTGGACAGCGAGGGGTTTTATTTTTTCCGGGGAAGAAGCGATGATATGCTCAGAGTGGGCGGGAAATGGCTCTCTCCGATGGAAGTGGAACATGCCATCAATTCCCATCCGGCCGTCTCCGAAAGCGCCGTAGTGGGACGGATGGACAAGGATAATCTCGTTAAGCCTTATGCCTTTGTGGTATTAATCCCGAAAATTCATCCGGGAGAGGAATTGAAAATCGAAATCCAGGAGTTTGTAAAGAGCCGTATCGCGGTATACAAATACCCCCGGTGGATCGAATTTGTTGCGACAATCCCGAAAACTGCCGGAGGAAAAATCGAGCGTTTCAAACTTCAGGACAGGGTCCATTAAAGGAGTATGTAATGCTCAAAGTCAGCAACATCGAAGTCATCTATGACGATGTGATCCTGGTGCTGAAAGGGCTTTCCCTTGAAGTCAAAGAAGGGCAAATCGTAGCACTTCTGGGGGCAAACGGCGCCGGAAAGACTACGACCTTGAAGGCGATTTCCGGACTGCTGAAGGTCGAAAACGGCGAGGTTACCGACGGAACCATTGAATTTCTCGGGAAACGGATCGACATTCGGGCACCTGAAGAGATTGTCCGGCTGGGTATTTTTCAGGTTATGGAAGGGAGGTGTGTCTTTGAAAATCTCACGGTTCATGAAAACCTCATCGCCGCAACTCAGACCCTTAAAACCAGGAGCGAAATCAAAGACCGGTATGATACGGTCTTCCATTACTTCCCCCATTTAAAAAATATGCGAAACCGGCTTGCCGGTTATCTTTCCGGAGGGGAGCAGCAGATGCTCGTCATCGGAAGGGCTCTCATGGCCCACACCCGTCTCATGCTTCTGGATGAACCGTCTCTGGGATTGAGCCCCCTTCTGGTTTCTGAAATTTTCAATATCCTCAAACGATTGAATCAGGAACAAAAAATCACCATGCTCCTCGTCGAACAGAACGCCCGGCTTGCGCTTTCCATTGCCGAACACGGATATGTCATGGAAAACGGAAAAATCGTTCTGGACGATACCGTGGATAAACTGAAAGAAAATGAAGACATAAAAATGTTCTACCTGGGGCTTACCGAGATGGGAATTAAGCGGAGCTACCGGGATGCGAAATTTTATAAACGCCGAAAACGATGGCTTACTTAAGGAGAAACCATGGCTAGAATCGGAATACTCGGCTGCGACAGTACGACGCGGCAGATGAACTGCGTCATGATCGGCTGTTTCGGCAACCTGAGGGAACGGAAAGGATCATTTAGCGGTTATCCCGGCGACAAGCCCCTTGATCTTGTCGGGGTCATTCATTGCGGAGGATGCCCCACCGCTTTCGGGGCTGATGGAATCTGGCAGAAAGTCAAAGCTCTGGCAGACTATGGGATCGACTCCCTTCATCTGACGTCATGCCTGGTTCAGATCTGCCCGTTCAAGGACGAATTTGTGAAAACCATTCGAAAGGATTTCCCCAAGTTAGCCATTGTGGAGGGGACGCATCCGTTTCACGATATCGATGCGTTTAAGCGAGGAATCCGGGAACTCATCTCCCAGCGGGCGGTCACACCCCAGCATATGAACGACCTTGTCTTTAAAAAAATAAAGATTGCGTCGGATCCGGAATAAATTCAGGCCGGATTTGACTTAAAGGGCGGCTTTGGGCTAATCTGTACTTTTTAATAAAGCTGATTTAGGAGGGGATCATGGGAGGAGTGAACAAAGTCATATTGATCGGGCGGCTCGGAAGGGATCCGGAAATTCGCTACACACCGGATGGAACCGCTATCGCCAACTTCAGCATCGCCACTTCAGAGGAGTGGAAGGATAAAGGATCCGGAGAAAAGAAAGAACGCACCGAATGGCATCGAATCGTCGCCTATCGAAAACTGGCTGAGATATGCGGTGAATATCTTTCCAAAGGGAAGCAGGTCTATATCGAAGGACGGATTCAGACCCGCGAATGGGAGGATAAGGACAAAAACAAACGGTACACTACTGAGATTGTGGCTTCACAGATGCAGATGCTTGGTGCCAGAGGAACATTCGATACCGGCGAATCGGCTGCCGATACGCATGGGCCGGACACACATGAAATGCCTTCCCCGGGCGATAAAGATGACGATATCCCTTTTTAAGCGACTCTTCCGGGAGGCGGGAAGGAAGGAAACCGGATAAAACGTCTGGAATTTGGATGCGTTAAGATTTTTTCTGGTTTTCGATTTTCTCCGAATCCTCTTTTTCCGCTTCTGATGTTGCTTTTTTAAAATTTCGAATCCCTTTTCCGATTCCCGCTCCGATTTCCGGGAGTTTTCCGGCTCCAAAAATAATCAGTACGATAATCAATATAATCAGCAGTTCCCAATGCCCTAGTCCGAACATGTATGCCTCCTAATCTTCAGGATGAAGTTGTCTGATTTCATTCAACAGGCGGCTGAATTCCTTTGATTTCAAATAGCGGTCAAGAGCAGACTGATAATCGATCCAGGTTTTCCAGATGTCAAGCCAGGATTCATTCCGCCAGAAACAATCCGGATCCCCGTTTCCTTTCATCCGGTTGATATAATCGATATACTCCTCGGCGCAGCTTTCGCAAAAACGATATGGGATCCTGAAGGAACCCCAGGTATTCGGTGCCATTGCAGATTCGCTGGTCTGTGTCCCGCATTTTTCACATTTCAAGGAACAATGGGTGCACTGAAAAACCTTCCGTACCGCCAGGATCTTTCTTCGCCGGATCAGCTCCGATTTCTGAATTTCGGAAAGCTTGAGTTTATCTTCAAGGGAAATGATTTCAGCCATAATCCGTTTTCCGTAGCCTTTGTTGGAACCCTGAACCCATCTTCTTCTTTGATGACGATGCGGGGGATCAGCCCTATCCCCATGATTTGTGATTATACTGTCTCAATATACGGGTGTCAATCCATCAAATCCTTATCTGTAAAAAGCCATTATGTCGAATGGGTTGCCAGATATTGTTCCTTCTGATATAGATAAAGGAGATTACGTTTGCCTGTAAGGCTTTTAAATACCGAGTTTTAAAGAATGCGTCCATGAACCAGCACTTCGAACCCAAAGGACTCCCGGTTCTGGTGGGAAGTCTTCCGCTTTCGGATCATACCGAGGCTGCTGATCTCATCTGGACTTATACTCCTGAAATCCCCTCCTGGCCTCAGCTTCCGGTATTTAGAAATGAGAGAATGGTTCACCAGTTTTTGCAGGGCCTGCCCGGACTTGAAGACAACGGCTCCCGAGTGACCGTCAATACTGAAAAAGAAGCATTTAACGAAGAACTTCTTCAGTTTTACGAAGAGTACCTGGGAGTGACTGAAGGGAGTGCAGATCTTCTGACCAGCCGGTTTTCATTATCCCATAAAAACGCCGGTGGGTTTTTTTCTTTCCAGAAAGGGATTGAATCAAGGATTTCATCCGTTGATGCGATCAAAGGACAGATTACCGGTCCGGTCACAGCCGGGACAGCCCTGAAAAAAAATAATGGTGAGATCCTCTTTTATGATGACCAATTATTGGATGCGATGGTCAAACTCCTGTCATTGAAAGCCAGGTGGCAGACCCGGATCCTTGCACGGTTCGGACGACCCGTCATGATTTTTATCGACGAACCCGGGATGGCGGGATTCGGTTCTTCCGAGTTTATCAGCATCTCCCGGGAACAGGTACGGCAATCTCTTCAGGCGGTCATCGAAGGGATCCGGGCTGAAGGGGGTCTTGCCGGCATTCATGTCTGCGCCAATACGGACTGGTCCTTAATTCTGGATATTCCTTTTGATATCATCAATTTTGATGCATATGCCTATTTTGACCGGTTCATTTTATATGCGGATCAGATCCGCCGGTTTATCCAGGCCGGAGGAATTATCGCCTATGGAATCGTACCGACCTTGAATGTCGAGGATATTCAACGAGAATCGTTAAAATCCCTTCTTGTTTCATTCAAAGAAAAAATGGACCGTATCGCCGATCTCGGCTTTGAACCGGAGCAGATCATCCGGCAGGCTCTTATCACGCCCAGTTGTGGTGCAGGCGCCTTAAGCCTTGACCTTGCCTTAAAAGTGCTTAATTTGACCCGAAGTCTATCCGATGGATTGAAAATTCGATAAATTCAACGCCCATCGTCAATCCGTC
Source organism: Thermodesulfobacteriota bacterium (assembly GCA_040753295.1). GTDB lineage: Bacteria > Desulfobacterota > Desulfobacteria > Desulfobacterales > UBA2156 > RBG-13-49-15. The sequence goes on from JBFMEI010000011.1 coordinate 7,917, forward strand.
AAATCCACATGTTCCGTGACAAATGATGTGGAATTTCAATCGAGAGGAATAAGAATGAACCAGGAAAACAAGCAACATTTCACCGGAGGAGCACGATATGTGCTGGATGACGAACTGGCCGGCATCGTCAATATTTCCATGGCTCTTGAAATGCCGCTTCTGCTGAAGGGAGAGCCCGGAACCGGAAAGACCATGCTGGCGCATGCCATCGCCGAGAGCCTGAAGATGCCCCTTATTGTATTGAATGTCAAATCGAGCATGAAACTCATCGATGCGTTGTACCAGTATGATACCCTGACCCGGTTAAACGACAGTCGATTCGGTGACTCAAATCGAAATGTCAGCAACATCGAAGAATATATCAAAATGGGAAAAATCGGCCAGGCATTTACTTCAGATATCAGAACCGTCCTTCTGATCGATGAAATCGATAAGGCCGACACGGACTTTCAAGACGATATGCTTGATGTTCTCGACCAGATGGAATTCGATATCATTGAAATCGATAAAACCATCTGCGCCAAACACCGCCCGGTAATCATCATCACCTCAAATGCCAAAAAGGATTTAAGTGATCCGTTTCTGGGCCGGTGCAATTTTCATCATATTGCATTTCCGGATCCGAAAATGATGCGAAAAGTCGTCAGGGTCCATTTTCCGGAGATTGATTCCGATCTTCTGGAAAATGCCATAGATACCTTTTACAGGCTCCGTGAAATCGAGGCGATCGAAAAACGACCTGCCACCCGGGAATTAATCAACTGGATCAGGGCTCTCAGCTCGGATCCGGATTTCAAGCCCAAACGCCTTTCAAAAGGAGAGGTTCCATTTCTTGGGGTTTTGTTCAAAAAAAGCCGGGACTATGAAACCGCTGCACAGACCATAAATCGAAGACGCTTATTCTGAACTGATTTGAGGTCTGATTTAACCCTATGTTCATCGACTTTTTCTATAAACTCAAAGATGCCGGCATTCCGGTCAATCCGACTGCTTTTTTGACCCTCCAGAAGGCATTAAGCAGAGGATTGATCAACTCCATCGATGACTTTTATACGGCTTCACGATCCATTTTAATCAAAAGCGAACGGCATTTCGATCGATTTGATCAGATTTTCGCCCATCATTTTGAAGGGGCTGAACTTCCGGATTTTGAAACCGTTGAACTCTCCGAAATGGCCAAGGTATTGCTTGAGCAATGGCTCAAGGATCCGGAAACCGTATCCAGGCTTCTGGGAGTTGATGAATCGGCTCTGACCAGACTGACTCCGGATGAACTCATCGACTATTTCAAAGAACGGCTCAAAGAGCAGACCGGTGAACATCACGGGGGAAGCAAGTGGATCGGAACAGGCGGAACTTCCCCGGTGGGACATTCCGGATATCATCCCGGCGGAATGCGGGTCGGCGGAGTATCCAGAAACAAATCGGCGGTTAAAGTAGCCATGGAACGGCGCTACAGGGATTATTCCCAATCCGGTCCCTTAACTCAGAGCCAGATCGGAGAGGCCCTGAAACGACTCCGGAACATGATCCCCGAGGGACCGAAAGACAGCGTCAATATTGATGCCACCATTTATCAGACCATGAAAAACGCGGGGGAAATCGAAATTATTTTCGACCGTCGGTTGAAAGACCGGCTGAAGGTCATCCTGGCTATTGATAACGGCGGATGGTCCATGGATCCTTATATTCCGGTGGTTCAAACCCTTTTTGACTATGCGAGGGCCCAGTTCAAGGACCTGAAAACCTATTTTTTTCATAACACTATTTACGACAATCTCTGGGAAGATCCTTCCCGATACCGGAAGCCGTGCAAAGTGGATGATTTTATCCGGTTTGATCCTCAGACCCGGTTGATTCTGGTGGGGGATGCCAGCATGGCCCCCTATGAGCTCATGGCCACAGATGGATCGATCCACATTGAAGAACGAAGCACCCGTTCCAGCATTGAGCGACTCAAGTTCATTGCAAAGACGTTTCCTCATTCCGTTTGGCTGAATCCGGTCCCCTCGAGGGTTTGGGGATATACCCGGACTCTGGTGGCCATCTCCCAGATCTTTCCCATGTTTGAACTCTCCCTTGACGGGCTCGAAAAAGGTGTTCGTCATCTGATGGCAAAGCAGTAAGTTTACCGGATAAGGCCTGTTACTCGGCAGTTGCCTTTGGAAGGGCTCCTTCGATTCGAAACAAGCGGCAGGTGTTTTCCCAGGTGGCGTTCGCCAGGAATCGGGGATCCTCCCCTCGGATTTCCGCAAGCTTGAGAAGAACGGACTTTACGAATGCAGGTTCATTGCGGCGGACTCTTTTTTTCTCCGGGTATGGAGTCAGATACGGAGCGTCGGTTTCGACCAGGAGCCGGTTTGACGGAATCTCCTTAGAAAGCCGCTGAAGATCCCCTCCCCGGTCTTTTAACGTGACGACTCCCGTTACTCCGATATAATATCCTAAGTCCAGATAGGTTTTCAGTTCGCTCCGGGTGCCGCTGAAGCAATGAATGACTCCTCCGGGCTCATGGATTCCATTGGCTTTCAGAATCTCGATGAGGCGCCCCCCGGTATCCCGCTCATGAAGGATCAGGGGAAGGTCCAGTTCCTTTGCAATTTCAAGCTGCTGGATAAACCATTTTTCCTGAGTTTTTCTGGGTGAAAACATTCGATTAAAATCAAGCCCGATCTCTCCCCAGGCGCATGCTTTTGGAGAAGCGGTCAGCAGCTTCAATCCTTCCAGGTCTTCATCCGAGCAGTCCTTGGAGTCATGGGGATGGAATCCGATGGATGCATAGATCCCGGCATGGGAGCGGGCAATGGAAACCGCTTTTTCCGAACTCTTCCGATCGATCCCGGCGATCATGATCCCCTTAACACCGGCTTTTGACGCACGGCGGATGACGTCTTTGATGTCCGACCCGAATGCCGGATCGTCGAGGTGACAGTGACTGTCAAAAAGATTCATGGAATCGCTGGGTTTCTGCTTTATCATCGACACACGTTTCTCCTGACTGCATTGGATTCTGTTCGAACCGGTTGACTCGGAAAAGATAGATGTTCAGGGGAAGATTTCATCCCGCTCGTGCCATTTCCCTTTGTTATTCTCCTGTTGACTCCGATATTTGGAAATCTCGCCGGCCAGGGCATGGGTAATGGCCTCGGTGATCACTTCTGCGGTTTCGACTCTGGGTAACAGAACATAATCCGCACCGATTTCATATAATTTCCGGCTTTCTTCAAGTCCGAGGGCATTGGCGATAATAACCGAATGGGGGCTTATACGGCGCACTTCCTCCACGATTTTCAAGGTTGAAGTCCCTTTGAGAAGATCATCCTGGATGGTACAGACGATCACCTTGGCCTTATCCACACCCGCATGGTGCAGTGTCTCGGCATTTGACAGATCTCCGTACCGGACGGTAGGGCCGTAAGCGGCGATCTTCCGGTGGATCCCCACATTGAAATCGACCACCAGGATGCTTTTTAAGAGATTGGGGTTCTTGAGCTTCAGATCATAGAGAAGAGATGAGGCCACCCGATGAAATCCTAAAAAGGCCACGCTGTATGACTCATCTTCACCGGCACCCGTCTCCAGAGGTGATTTAAATCCAAGCCGTTCCAAAAGCGGCGCCAGTTTGTCATGAAGGGCATCCGCCTTGTGATACAGAGTCGGCGTCAAAAGCGCGGTAATCACAAACGTAAAGATAATGGTGCTGTTGAGATTGCTGTCGATATGCCCGAGCTGAAGCCCGGCATAGGCGATGACCAGGGTAAATTCAGACACCTGAGCCAGGCGGGTGGAACTGACCATGGCGTTGCGGCGGTCAAGCCCGGTATAAAAAAGTAGTGGGAAAAAAACAACATACCGGGCCAGAATGGTGAGCGCGCTGAACAGGAGTGCCATCCCGAGAACACCGAGCCCGTCAGGGACCGGAATTCCCATTCCAAGCCCCACAAAAAAAAGAGTTACAAAAAAATCCTTGACGATCCCCACCTTTCCCAGCACGTCCGTACTGTACGGAAGGTTGGCGATGCTGATCCCGGCAATAAGCGCCCCCATGCTGGAGCCGACAGCCAGATGCCAGTTGAATCCGAAAAGGGTCTCGGTCAGGAAATCCAGGTTGGAGCCCGCAAAGACCACAACAAAACACCATGCAAGAGCAGCCACCAAAATCAACTCAGGCATTTTGGCGATCCACTTGAATCCGATGGGGATGAGATACTTGGCCCCAAGGACCGCGCCTGCGGCAAGCACTCCGATGCCGAGAAATGAAAGGAGAATGGGAACAATTTCAGGATTCGCGAAGTTCGGCTGGACGGCAATGATGATAATGGACCAGATATCCTGAAAAATCAGGATCCCAAGGGATACACGGCCGACCGTGGTATCCATCTGAAAGGTTTCCTGGAAGAGCTTCACCACAAGCAGAGTGGATGAGGCGGCAAATAAGAACCCGATATAGATGGGAACATATCCGGATTCTCCGGCAGGCATCAGGGACTTTCCAATACCGGCCCAGATGAGGAGTTTGGCAGCCCCGAACCCAAAGGCGATGCATAACGGGAATTGAAAAAATCCGGAAAGAAGAATCGTCTTGCCGCTTGCCAGAAGTTTCCGGATGTCGAGTTCAAGGCCGATCAGAAAGAGGAGAAGTACCAATCCGAACTGGGATATGGTATCAATGTTGCCGGGATCTGAGACAACCTGGGTTCCAATGGGGCCCAGGATGGCACCGGCTACGAGAAAGGCCGCGATATTCGGAATGTTAAACTTGGTGAAGAGAATCGCAAGAATCCCCGCCAGCATGATGCAAAACCCGATATCATGGACCAGAGAAGGGAGCTCGCCGGATGCATATCCGGGTATTGGAATTCCCCACAGAATTAAAGCGATAGAAAACAGAAAAACCGTTTTTCGCATTTTAATACCGTCCTTTATCTCCACACGGCATGCGCCAAAAAAAAGATTCAAGATTATCAGGTGTGAATTCCCAATAGTAATCCTTGATGCCTTCAGATCCGCATCTTTCCTGAAACCATACCAACGCGATTTCCGGTTGTCAACGCGATCCTGATTTTAATCGGAACCGGGGATCACCAGAAACCGGCTCTTGTAAGGGATCGATTCAAATGACGTCCCATAAACCCTGGACAGCACTTCCGGATCCCAGGGCTCTCTCCCATCCTGGGGGGTATAAACAGATCCTTCCTCGAGAAAAAAGAGATGATCGGCAAAAAGAAATGCAGTATTTGGATCATGAAGCACAGCCAGAACCGTCAATTCCCTTTTGATCAGCGCCTTAATTAAAAGGAGGAGCCGCGCCTGATTGGCCGGGTCCAGATGGGTCAGGGGCTCATCCAGAAGAATCACCCTGGGCTCCTGGGCAAGAAGCCGCGCGATCATTACCATCTGCCTCTCTCCGCCTGAAAGCTCCGTATACGGCCGTTTACTCAAATATCCGAGCCCTACCAGGCTCATGGCCTGAAATACTTTTTCCCGGTCTTCCTTGCCGGGTGAAAGGAATACGTGTGACGCCCGGCCGGTCATCACCACTTCTTCCACCGTAAACGGAAACGTCGGAGAATGCATCTGGGGCAAATATCCGATCATCTCACCCCGTTGGGAATGAGACATTGTCACCAGGTCGTTTCCACAGACCCGGATCCGTCCGTTTTGTATCGGAAGGAGTCCTGCCATCAGCTTGAGGAGAGTCGATTTTCCGCATCCGTTCCTTCCAAGAATAACGGAAAATTCCGCATGGGGAATATCAAGACGGATGTCGTGAAGAATCCGGTGCGTGCCATAAGCGAACTGAAGCCCTTCAATGAAAATCGCCGGCTCCGGCATCCTACTTCTCTCCCGGATTCAATCGGTTCTGTCGAAGGAGGTAAACGAAAAAGGGACCTCCGATGAGTGTTGTAAATATCCCGATGGGGATTTCAAAGTCCGCAAACGCCCTTGAGCAATTATCAACCGCCAGGAGGACAGATCCTCCGAAAACCAGGGAGACCGGCTGGGTTTTGCTGTTGTCATGCCCGACCAGAAGCCTCACCATATGAGGAAAAGCCAGCCCCACCAGGCCGATGATTCCGGCTACGGCCACTGAAGCAGAAGCGATCAGCGTGGCCGGCAAAAGAATGAAGATTTTTTCCTTTTCCGGGTTAAGCCCCACAGCCCGGGCCTCTTCATCTCCCAGAGCAATGACATTCAGCCGCCACCGGATCAGGAGAAGCCACATCATTCCCGTACAGATCGGTAGAGCCGCGGATTTGACCCTGGTCCAGTCCGCATGATGCAGATTCCCCATGGTCCAGTGCACGATGGTTTGGAGTTTGAACGGATCTGTGAAAAACTGCACGATGGTCAGGAGGGCCGTAAAAATCCCGGAAACAATAATTCCCGAAAGGATGAGGGATACAATGGAGACCTGGCTTCGGCTGCGCGCCAGAAAATAGCTCAATCCCACAGCCAAAAGGCCGAAGATAAATGCTGCGGGCTGAATCGGAATCCGTGGAATGCATAACGCCAGCGCCGCACCGAATGCGGCACCGGACGAAAGCCCCAGAATGTCCTGGGAGACCAGAGGATTTCTGAAAAGCGCCTGAAGAGAATTCCCGGATACGGTCATCGCCGCACCGACCATGAACGCCAGAAGAATCCGGGGAAGTCGCACCTCAAGGATTACCGCGTCAATGATCGAATTTTCCGGAATGAGAGGAAAAGCGGTAATCCCCAGCCCGGATCCGATCCATTGAAGAACATCAGAAGGTGAAACCGCATCTGAAGGGCCGATGAATAAGGATAGCAGCAGCATGGGCGCAGGAATCAGATAGAGTGCGAGCGCTCGGTCTTTTGATTTCAATTCCTAAATTCCATCCATCTTTCCATCATACAAAACCTTTATCATCCTTTTCTTTTCCCGATCAAGATCGACATCTTCAAATCGCCCGGGATGGGACCATTTGGCCGTAAGGAGGCTTGCATAAAAAAATTTCAGGGTCCACAGGTCGCATAGGAACACTTCCGGAAATTCATGAACCCGCTTGTTTTGAACCGCTTGGATCCGCGCCCATTGGGAATCCTGAAGAATATCTCCGGGATCTTTACGTTCATTGTGCCACATGACGATCATCTCCGGATTCCATGCCAGAATCTTTTCCAGATTGACAACCAGATGCTCTTTGGGAATATCCCGGCACACATTCCTGCCGCCTGCCGTTTCGATCAGATCGTTGACGGTGCTCTCTCCGCAGGATGTTTCAAGATTTCCCTGAGCCCACATATAATAAATCTTCGGCTTTTCATTTTCCGGAATCGATGAGATCCGGCCCTGGAGCCGATTCATCTCTTCCCGAACATAAGTGATCAGATATCCGGCCCTTGGAGCGGTCCCGGTCAATTCCCCCAGGCCATGCATTTCCCGGAAAATATCTTCTTTTTTCCGTATAAAAACTCCAAAGACCGGGATCCGGTGCCTCTCAAGGGCCGCAATCGATTCGGTCTGCTCCGACCAGATCACGACCAGATCGGGTTTCAGAGCCACCACACTTTCTATGTTCACAAAATCCCAGTTTCCCGGCGCCGGAAGTTCCTTATTTCGGATCCGCTTGTCCATTTTCGCATAATAATGGAAGGTATTCCCAAGATATACGTTTTGTGAAATCCCGACGATCCGTTTTTCGGCATTGAGCATATAGAGACCGGTCAACGCACTTTCCATGAGACAGATAATCCGTTCTGCCGGCCGCTGAAGCCTGATCTCCTTTCCACGAAAATCAACCGCCCCGACCCATGCTGCCGCTTCTCTGGCAAAAAAGATCCCGGTAGCCAACAGGCATGGAATCGTGATCAGAAGTCGGACGATCCGTTTATCCATGCTTTAAAACTCGATCTGCCAGTTTAAAAAAGCCGCAAATCCCGGATCCTGAAACTGCCACGGCATTTCAAAGCGATCATCAAAAAGATTGTTCAATTCAAGCTTCAGAAAAGAACGGTGCTGTTCGTCTGTCCAGAGGCCTTTTTGAAGGGTCAGATTGACGATTTCATAGGGACCAAACGATTTTCGACCGCTCATTGAAGTGCTGTCATAATATTTCCCAACCATTTTGAGATAGGCGGATATGCTGAGATCAAAGGGAAAATAGGCTGTCACTCCAATATTTGCGGTATAATCCGGAACAAACGGGACATCGCTTCCGTCCTGATCGGTATCCGCATCATTTTCCACCCGGGTGCCGGCCCAGGTATAGTTTGCAAACCATTCCAGATCCGGATTGAAACGATGCTTCACTCCCAGTTCAAGCCCCCAGGCACCGGTTGTTCCGGCGTTGATGGATTGAGACTGTGACGGATTGTCGCTCACCCGGTTTTCCACAATGGCGTCTTCAATCCGATTGTAGAATACACGGATTCCAAAAGTCCATCGGCTTCCATGCCGGATATCCAATCCCAGATCAGACCCGATTCCGCTTTCCGGTTTTAAATCCGGATTCGGTAATTGTCCGTTTCTTCCCGGAATCCCCCGGTCGCGTTGCT
>JBFMEI010000012.1:0-16292 GCA_040753295.1 Thermodesulfobacteriota bacterium
TGGGTTGAAAGCGAGTTGGGGAAGGGATCGATTTTCTTTTTCACCCTTCCGCTTAAAAAACGTAAATGGGCGCTTTAAGGGGATCTGAACTGAAAATGGAAAGAGACCGGAGTATGTCGATAGCCGTCGTGGGGACATTTGATACAAAAGGTGAAGAGCATCGATTTATCATGGAACGGATTGAAGAGCGCGGGTTCAAAACCGTCTCCATTCATGTCGGGACACGCTATTCTTCTCCGTTTCCGGTCGATCTGGATATGTTTCTTGAAATTAGAAAAGAGGATCCGAAAAGCCTTGATAACCGGGATACGGCAATCGAGGCGGTCCGGTCAAGAACCCGGGAACGCGTCCGACAGATGTATGAAGATGGCCGGATCCGTGGAATCATTTCTGCCGGGGGAGGCACCGGAACCCATCTGGGAACAAGCATCATGAAGGTGCTCCCCCTCGGTGTTCCGAAAGTGATGCTTTCCACCGTGGCATCGAAAAATATGGCATCTGCTGTGGGGACAAAGGATATCACCATGATCCACAGCGTGGTGGATATTCTGGGGGTCAACAGCATCTCAGGCATGATTCTGGACCGTGCGGCAGGAGCGGTCTGTGGAATGGCGGAAAGCCGATGGAATTCGAAAGGCGGGAAAAAAAGGATCGGGATGACCTTTTTCGGATTCATCACAGAGGGTGCGGAACATGTAAAGAGATGCCTGGAAACTTTGGGGTATGAAGTCATTCCATTTCATGCCAACGGCACCGGCGGGATGGCCATGGAAGAATTGGCGGGTGACGGATATTTTGATGGACTGCTCGATCTTGCGACTCACGAACTGGCTGACGAGCTGAAAGGAGGGTATTGCCGGGGGATCGGCCCCGACCGGTTGATGCCGGATGACGGAAAAGCGATTCCCCGGCTGGTTGTCCCCGGTGGTCTCGACTGTGCGGTGCTGGAATTCACCCGATCTTCCGTTCCACCGGAATATGAGAATCGACGGATTTTCTTTTATGATTTCAGAAGTGCGGTCCGCCTCAATCAAAAGGAGACGCTCTTTATCGCCGATCAGCTCTCCGGAAAACTTAATCAGCATCCGGACTCGGTTCGACTTCTGATTCCCCTTAAAGGATGGTCTGAGGCGGATATCGAAGGGGGGGCCTTGTTTGATCCGGTCATGACTTCGATTTTTATCGAAAGAGTCAGAGCGAATCTCGATTCAGATATCGAAATCCGTGAAATCGATTTTCATATCAATGAAAAGGAGTTTGCTGAAATTGCAGCGGAAATGATGCACCGCATGATCAGGGGTCGCCGGTAATCCTGTTATTTTTTCTCAAATACCTCCGGATTCACCGTATGTTTCGGCCGGTTCCCCTTGATGAACTCAAGAATCTGATCGGAAATGCTCAGGCTCATCGTATTCAGAGCATCCTTCGTAAATGCTCCGGTATGAGGTGTCAATACGACGTTATCAAATTTCAGCAGGGGTGAGTCTGTCGGAGGCTCTTTTTCAAAGACATCGATGCCGGCACCGGCGATCTTTCCATTTTCCAATGCCTCACACAAATCGATTTCATTGATGATTTCTCCCCGGGCGGTATTGATCAGCAGAGCAGAGGGTTTCATGATGCCTAAAGTTCTTCTGTTGATCAATCCCCGGTTTTCCTCTGTCAGAGGAGAATGAATACTTACGAAATCGGATATTCTGAGGAGGTCCTCGATTTCCATTTTTTGAATATGGTTGGCATCGGCAAACGAGCTCGGCCAGAACGGGTCATATGCCACGATTCTCATTTCAAATCCCTTTGCCCTTGATGCAACGGCCCGGCCGATCGCGCCAAGCCCGATAAGTCCAAGGGTTTTCTGCCACAATTCGATTCCAAGAATCCGGGTATGCTCCCACCGCCCCTCCCGAAGCGAGGAATCACAATAAAGGATCTTCCGTGAAACGCTCAGTATCAGAGCAAAAGTGTGATCAGCCACGGCCTGGGTATTGGCGCCTGGCGTGTGAAAGACCGGAATCTTTTTTTTTGAGGCGCTGGGGATATGGATGGTATCGAGTCCGACGCCCAGTTTGGCAATTCCTCTAAGGGAAGGGGTTAATTTCAAGAATGATTCGTCGACTCGAAGGTCATTCCCGCATAAAATGATGGAAGCGTCTTTCAATTCATCGACAAATTCCGGGTGGTTCACTCCCCGGCCCCTCATATCCACGGTTTTAATGCCGGTTTTTACCAGCGCCTCCATGGGAGAACTATCAAAGAGTGCAAACGGCTTGGCTTCAATAAGAATTTTCGAAACGTCCATTATGAAAAGGTCTCCTTTCTTATTTGTAACACTGAAAAGATTACCAGATGTATCCTGAAAGTCAAAAAAAAAGTCGTTCCGATCCCCGATCGAAATTTGACACATGTATCACCTTCAACTATAAATCACCTAATTGAGGTATTTTTAACTTCCTTGTCATTATTTAAAACGCTCATTTTAGGAATCATATGATTCCATTTTAAAATCGAACAGATTATCACCTGAATCCTGCATGAGAGATTCAGGCATCGTTTAAGAAAGTGGCATCCCTTGTCGAAGAACAAAACAACACCGGGTGAAACCATTTTAAGCCTTTCAATCCTGTGCCTGCTTTCCATTATTGCCGCGGGTTTCATTCGGGAACAGTTTCGATTTTCATCGGCCGTAACTCCGGCATCTGAAGAACTCATTTCCGGTAAAACCGGGTTGATAAAAGAACCATTTCCAGGAATCATATCCAGAGTAAAACTTGAGCAGAATCTGATACCGTTATCTCCGCCTGAGTTATTTGATCCGAAGAATCTTTCGGATAAGATCAACGGAAAGGCGGATTTTTATCTTCAAGCGGGATTTGTCAGCCTTGAAACTCAGCGGGTTCAGATCAAATCCAGGCCGGAAGAATGGATGGAGATTTATATCTATGAAATGGAGAAGCCGGAAAATGCCTTTGGGGTTTTCAGCACCCAGCGCCGGAAGAGATCAGATCCCTCAGATATCACCCTTCATGCCTATCAGACATTAAACGCATTCTTCTTTGCGCATGGGCCCTACTATGTGGAGTTGATTTTATCCAAGGAGAGCCCGGTACTGCGTAATATTGCCGATGCATGGGGGCGTGCCTTTATTCAGGCCATGCCGATCCAGCCCCATGCAGTTAAAGGAGGGGATTTTTTTCCAAAGCTTCATCTTGACTCCGAGAGTCTTGAGATGATACCGGCAAACGCCTTTGGATTTGAGAAACTGAACCAGGTCTGGACGGCCCGGTATCAAATCGATGCCCTTGAGCTGAGCGCTTTTGTATCGCGACAGGAATCGATTTCTGAGGCCCGGTCCATCGCAGATGCCTATGCGGCTTTTATCGGAATATTCGGGGCCGAAGAAATCAAAGAGCCGATGGAAGCGGGGATCCGGATCTTCAGCGTATCCGATATGTACGAAGTGATTTTTTCACAAGGGATTTTTTTCGGGGGGATTCATCAGGCACAGGATAAATCCGCGGCACTCGAGCTTGCCCGGGAGATGAAATCTCATCTCAAAGAGGTCAAGAATGGGGACTGATATGATCCGGCAATCAAAAGGCCGGCGGGGATTTTTAATCCGAGCTGTCAAGGCGGCATTATCGGCGACAGCCGCCGTCATCCTGGGGTACGGGTTTCATAAAGCAGATCTCCGTCAGCCCTCCCTGGAGAAAGATTTCACCCCGAGCTTCCCGGATTATTCAGTCCCAGAACTGAAGGGGCGCATCTGTATCGCAAGGGACTCCAGCCGCATCAATGCGCTTCACCGGGGATTGAATGCAATGGGCGGAATGGAAGAATGGATAAAGCCCGGAGACCGGGTGCTTCTGAAAGTGAATGCAGCTTTTGCGCTTCCTCCTGTTTTTTGTGCGACCACTCACCCCGACCTTGTTAATGAGATTACCATTCGGTGTTTTAAAGCCGGGGCTGAAAAGGTAATCGTCACGGACAATCCGATCAACGATCCTCTCAGCTGTTTTTCCCTGACCGGTATTTCCAGGGCAGCCGAATCGGCCGGAGCAAAGGTAATCCTCCCGAAAGCCGATTTATTCAAATCCCTGAGTATTCCCCAGGGAGTATTGATTCGAAACTGGCCGGTATTATTCGGCCCCTTTGAGGGTATTAATAAGGTCATCGGCGTGGCACCGGTCAAAGATCATCACCGGAGCGGCGCATCCATGTCGTTGAAAAACTGGTATGGACTATTAGGCGGACGCAGAAACATTTTTCATCAGCACATCCATGATATCATTAAAGAGCTGGCGGTCATGATTCATCCGACCCTGGTGATCCTGGATGGAATATTCACCATGATCAGCAACGGTCCCACCGGAGGTTCCTTATCTGACCTTAAAGGGACCAATACCCTGATCATCAGCTCTGACCCGGTTGCGGCGGATGCATTCGGAGCAACTCTTCTGGAGAAGGGGGTCCATGATCTTCCCTTTATCCGGAAGGCAGAAGCTGTCGGAGCCGGAAAGTCCGATTACCGATCGCTACAATTGAAACAGATATGAAAGCGATTACTGCAAGGCGGATTTCCCAGGTCTTTTTTTTAGCGGTTTTTTTCTGGACCTGTATTGTGGCGACTCTGGGGGAGTCCTGTTGGCAGCTTCGAGGCTGGCCGGTCAAGTGGATTCTCGAGTTGGATCCCCTGGTCGGGCTGGGAACCGTATTGGCAACCCAGACGCTCTATCGCGGGCTTCTCTGGGGGCTTGCGGTCATTTTCCTGACGATTATCCTGGGCCGGTTTTTTTGCGGATGGATCTGCCCTTTTGGAACCCTTCATCAGGGGATGACATTTTTAGGAAGGAGAAACCGGCCGGTTTCTCGGCAAATCGCTGCCAATCGCTTCGACTCCCGCCAATCTCTTAAATACTGGATCCTGATTTTTTTATTGAGCGCTTCAGCCGCAGATTTGATCAATTTTATCGCAGCTCTTTCACCGGATGATCCCAGATTCCCATGGCTGATGGCAGCCTCAGGGTCTATTATCGTGCTGCTGGGATTTTCCATTCTTGTCATGAAAGAAGAACAGAAAGGGATTCTTTCTTTTATCATCGTGTTGTTGTCGGCACTGCTTTTTTCCTTTTTTTCCGGACAGGCGCCGCTCCTTCAGAGTTCCCTTCAGACCGGCCTTCTCGATCCCATTCCCCTGATGTATCGATCCGTCAATCTGGTCTTGGTTCCTCTGGCAGATCTCCTGTTCATGGAAACCGCACCCATTCCCCGCCGGTATGAAGGAGCCGGATTCATCGGCGCCCTTTTTCTTGCAGCACTCTTTATCAATCTCAAGATCCCCCGCTTTTATTGCCGGTTCATCTGCCCGCTGGGCGCTTTACTGGGACTGCTTTCAAGACATGCGCTGTGGCGGATCGGAAAAACCGAGGCGGATTGTGCCCAATGCCTGATATGCGAAAAAGAGTGTGAAGGAGCCTGCGCTCCTTCCACGCAAATCATCATCAGCGAATGTATCCTTTGTTTAAACTGCCTTGACACTTGTGATACCCGGCAGATTGCATATCAATCCGGGTCTTCGGCATCCGGCGAAATCTTATTGCCGGATCTGCCTCGGCGGAGTTTTCTGGTTTCAATGGTCTCTGGAATTACCGTCATCCCGATGATCCGTATCCATGGATTACTTGCCTCAAACTGGAACCCGGATCTGGTCCGTCCTCCCGGAGCGCGCCCGGAAAACGAGTTTCTCTCCCGGTGTATCAAGTGCGGTCATTGCATGCGGATTTGCCCGACGAATGTGATTCAGCCTGCAGCTTTTGAAGGGGGGATCGAAGGAATCTGGACGCCGATACTGAATTTTAGAACCGGAGCCAGCGGATGCCGTCATACCTGCATCGCGTGCGGTCATCTCTGCCCTACAGGGGCGATACGGCCTTTGACGCTTGATGAACGGATGGGGAAGAATCTCTTCGTAAACCCAGGCCCCATCAGGATCGGGACCGCATTCATTGATCGTGGACGCTGCTTTCCATGGGCCATGGATAAGCCGTGCATCGTATGCCAGGAAAACTGTCCGGTGAGTCCGAAGGCCATTTTTACCCGGGTTTTGTTTTCCGAATTGCACAATCCGGTTCCACTGATCATTTCCGGCTTCGAGGCGACCCGGATCACGCTGAGAGGAGCCCCTCTTCTTCCAAGCCGGTATGCCACCGGAGATTACTTCTGCAGTATCCGTGGGAATCCGGATTCGGAACCCAGGAAAATCATCTCCAATTCAGCAGAACATATTGTTATTTCTCCCAAAACCCCATGGAAACCCTGGCCGGAATCCGGAAGCGAACTGAGACTGCTCATCAGGCTTCAGCAGCCGTATGTGGATATAGACAGATGCATCGGCTGTGGAATCTGCGAACATGAATGCCCGGTCTCCGGCCTTCGGGCAATCCGGGTTACAGCGGAAAATGAGAGCCGAAGCAAGGAAAAAACGTTGACCCCGCTTCTCCAGGGAAGTTTGACCTGAAAGTCGTTCGACTGCTAAGATGATTCATTTGCCCTTTTCAGCAAGGAGGAAAAGATCGATGCGGCAGAAGGCAGGATTGACAAGACGCAATTTTTTTAAGACCTCTGGAATTTTGGGTATCGGTTCAATGGTCGCCGGATTGATTTCGGATCCTCGGAAGACCACTGCTGCGGAATTAACCGTCCCGACTCGTCCTTTTGGTAAAACCGGTGTCCAGGTCTCTATTCTCTCTTTAGGAGGTATGTTCGACACCATTGGAAATCAGCTTATGCTCAAGCAGGCCGTGAAATGGGGAGTCACTTACTGGGATACGGCCAACTCCTATGGAGGCGGGCGGAGTGAGGAGGGATTCGGAAAGTATTTTGCCAGATATCCTGAAGATCGGAAAAAGATTTTTCTGGTTACAAAATCCGGTGCCTGGAGCCAATCCGGAACGACTCGCCATTTGAATTTATCGCTGGAGCGGATGAAGACCGATTATATTGATCTGTTTTTTGTTCATGCGATCAACCGGATCGAAGATGTTTCGGGGATGAAGCAGTGGGCGGAAAAAGCCAAATCCGATGGAAAAATCAGATTTTTCGGTTTCAGCACCCACAGCAATATGGAAGAATGCCTGATGGACGCCGCGTCATTGGGATGGGTTGATGGAATCATGATGACTTATAATTTCCGGCTCATGAAAACCGATCGAATGCGGCGCGCGGTGGATGCCTGCGTCAAATCAGGCATCGGGTTGACCGCCATGAAGACTCAAGGGGGCGGTTCTGTCCGAAGCGATACGGAAGCGGAAATGGATATGGCCGGCCGGTTTTTACAAAAAGGATTTACAGACGGTCAGGCAAAGCTCAAGGCTGTATGGAATAATAACCAGATTTCCAGTATCTGTTCCCAGATGCCGACGGTTTCCCTGCTTATGGCAAACGTCCAGGCAGCCGCAATGACAAGCCCTCTTTCAGAAAATGATCATCATGCACTGGATCGATATGCCAATGCGACCGAATCCGATTATTGCTCGGGGTGCACGCATCTCTGTGAACCGGTCCTTGATGGATCCGTTCCGGTGGGAGATATTATGAGATGTCTCATGTATGCAAGAAGCTATGGAGATCCTCTTCGGGCAAAGGAGGAGTTTCGTCGAATTTCTCCTGAAATTCAAAGACGACTTTGCTCCGTGGATTACACGCGGGCGGAAGCACGGTGTCCGCGAAAAATTGTCATCGGAAAACACATGAAAGCGGCAATCGACGAATTGATCTGACGGCAGAATATTCCATCATGCGCTCAATCGACATATCAACGGGATTTGACCGGGGATTTTCATGTCTTATATTTTTTCAATTTAGGATGTTCCTGAATTTAGGATGTTCTTAATTTCGGAGGATTGGCCAGTGGAACCGGGAAACTATCAGCGGAAACTGGCGGCGATATTTACCGCCGATGTCGAGGGATACAGCCGGTTGATGGGCTCTAATGAGCTTGCAACCGTTGAAACCCTTAAAGAATATCGAATGGTTTTCGCCGAATTCATTGAGAGGTACCGGGGTCGTATCATCGATTCACCGGGCGACAACCTTTTAGCTGAATTCGGAAGTGTGGTGGATGCGGTTCAGTGTGCGGTCGATCTTCAGAAAGACCTGGCTGTCAGAAATAAGATTCTCCCGGAAAACCGTCGAATGACATTTCGGATCGGAATTAATCTGGGGGATGTGCTTCAGGATGGAAGTCAGATATACGGAGATGGAGTCAACATCGCTGCACGGGTGGAAAAGCTTGCAGACACCGGAGGGATCTGTATTTCCGGCTCCGCGTATGATCAGGTAAAAAATAAACTCCCCGTCGGCTATGAATTTCTTGGGCAGCAGAAAGTGAAAAATATCGCCGAGCCGGTTCGGGCTTACCGGATTTTGATGGATTCGGTTTCGGCGGGTGATACGGTTTTCCGAAGGAAAAAGGATGATCCCCGGCATCGACGAAATGCTGCCGTCATCATGGGAGTGATTCTGGGATTGGTATTGATCTTTGGAGGAATCCATCGATACCGAAGTACAGATTCCGAAAAAACACCTCGGGTGATTGACATTTTAAAAAAAAGATTGGCATCCCCTTCCACATCCTTTCCCTCCATTGCCGTATTACCCTTTGTCAATATGAGCGGTGATCCGAGCCAGGAATACTTTGCGGACGGATTTACCGAAGACCTGATCACAGATCTTTCGAAGCTCTCTGAGCTGAAGGTTATTGCCCGGAATTCGGTCTTTACCTACAAGGGAAAGCCCGTGAATATCGAAGAGGCGGGAAGAGATCTGGGAGTCCGATTCATTCTGGAAGGAAGCGTGCGTAAGGAGGGGAAGAAGGTCCGCATCAATGCCCAGTTGATCGATGTCAAATCCGGCGGTCATATCTGGGCGGATCGATATGATCGGGATGTGGAGGATATTTTCGATCTTCAGGATGAGGTGTCGCAGAAGATCGTTTCGGCGCTTGCCGTAAAGCTGACCGCAGGAGAGCAGGAGAGACTCCTGAAAAAAGAAACCGCCAACATGGACGCTTATGACGCTTACCTTCGCGGACTTGAGTATCAATCCCGCTTTACAAAGGAGTCCAATCATCAGGCACGGCTGAATTTTGAAAAAGCGACGACCCTTGATCCCCGATTTGCATCCGCAGTGGCCAGGCTGGGATGGACCTATTTTGCGGACTGGGCCATGGGATGGAGCCTGGATCCTCAATCTCTTGAGACGGCCATGAAGAAAGCCCAGACCGCCATATCCATCAACTCCTCTTCAGGAGAAGCCTATTGCTTGAAAGCGAGCGTTCTCACCTGGGAAAAAAGACATGATGAAGCGATTCAGGCCCATGAGAAAGCGCTTTCATTGAATCCGAATTATGTTGAAGCGCTTTCAGGACTCGGAGAGGCATTGACCTGGGCCGGGAGACCTGAAGAAGCCATATCCATCATTGAAGAAGCGATCAGGCTTAATCCGCGGCATCCGGTATATTATGAATTCAATCTGGGGCATGCCTTTTTTCTGATCCGCCGATATGATAAATGCATCAAGGCCCTTGAGGCTTCAATTTCCATAAATCCCGATTTCTACCCCAGCCGGATCTTTATGGCCGCAGCATATGCCGAAATGGGAAAGACGGATGAGGCTCGAAGTTCACTGGCACCGATTATGAAACATTTTACCAAAGATTCATTGACCACTCTCGGATATCGGCTTCCTTACAAGGATCCTGAAATGTTTCAGAGGATAATGAATGCATTGTCTCAAGCCGGTATGAAATAGAGATGCCTGATTCAAAAAGTCATACCGCTTGGGAAGATGGAATCAGCTCCCGGTAGCCCGCTTCAATTTTTTTCACGATCTCCTTCCAGGATAACGGTGCGATCCGGCAGGAGAAATCGACATCCGAATCGCAGGCTCCGGCCCGCTCAAGTTGCCGAGTGACAGCCTCGGCAAGAGATGATACGAATTTCGGAAGATCATGAGGATCCGGACGATCCGGACCGATCAGACGGGGGAGTGGAACCGGCTCCACAAATCCGTCTTCAATAAGCTCCCTCGGCATCCAGGAATCAATCCCCGGCAGGTTTGTCGTGACAACCCGGCACCCGCATGCCAGGGATTCAAGGAGAACAAGAGGCAATCCCTCAAAAAAAGAAGGAAGGACAAAAACGTCTGACCGGCAGAATACTCTTGCCAGTTCTTCCTGGGATAGCCCTCCCAGAAAAAATACGTTTTCCAGATCTGCAGCCCGATTACGAATCGAATGAAAGGCATCATCGGATGAGGATCCCGCCAGGAGAAGCTTCACGCGCTTTCCCTTGGGAGGTTTTATGAAACGCATGGCCTCGATCAGCCAGGGAACGCCTTTTGGAGGACTGATCTTCCCTGCGTAGGTTATGGTCAATTCATTGCGGGAGGATGCAGGCTCGCATCTCTCTGTTGATCCGAATATATCATCCCGAAATCCGCTTCCGATGATTTTGATCCGGCATGGATCAATCCCGTAGGTTTCGATGATCTTTTTTCTGTCTTCGTCATGAAGTGCAAAGACCCGATCGACAGCTTTGCAGGCTCGAATCACATATGGAGAAAGATGCGGTGCATTAACAAGCTGACGAAGTTCGGTTCCATGACTCGAAACACAAACGGGTGTGAGCGGAAATTTCATCCGGCACAGAGCGGTCAGAAGCCATAAATGGTTGGAATGAATGATATCCGGATAAAAGCCGTTCACTGCTTCCTGAAGAACGGTTTCAAACGCCATGAGATATCCTTCCAGCATCTCCGGAGTAAATGATGAAAATCGTATGGAAGGATACGGCATGAAATCACTCATTCCAGGGATAGGAAATGGAACAGGCGGAGCCCCAAAACGAACGGCAAAAATATCCTTGGACTCTAACGGTTCAATTTCCGGAAGGGAGTCATTTGATGGGATTCCGACAATCGTTCGCTGAATATACCCTTTTTCCGCAAGAATCTTGACAGCCGATTTTAACGCAATGCCGCTTCCTGTTTTTCCAGGCTGCTGGGACAGAAGGTGAAGAATCCGGACCGGCTTTCCGGAAACCGGTATTATGGAATCAGAGTCAGGAGAGAAGTTCCTGAGTCGTTCTGAAATTCCCTCTTTATTCCCGGAAAGCAAAGAAATTTTCTCCTTCCACCTGAAAGATTCAGGTAAGTATTATGCAAAATTTAAAATCATGCTGTCATGCGGGATATAGGCTCTGTATGATAATCGCGTTGTTTTGGCTACATATCCCGGAATGATCACTCCTGAATTCAATTGTGCGTAACCGGCAAAGGTTCTTCCATCAATCATCACTTTCATTCCTGAAACCGGTCTTTTCAAAGGCACGATCACATTTGTCTTTTGAAACGGGACGTCATCAGTGGAGCATCCCATTTTAGCCGCTTCTTCACCGATATTAAGCTCAAGATAAAGAGGAGATTCTTCCTGAATTACCCCCTTCTGATCATTTCCAATCTTTTCAAGAATCGCTTGAATGGTGCAGTTCATGACACCCTCCTTCTCGAAGAGTTATAACCACGTAAAAATCTGAATTCTTTCACCTTATTGTCCGAATCGGATAAATAATAATCATAAATGAAAAAAATACCAGATCTCTGCGGTCTGTCTGGGTTGAGGGGAGAGGATGTTTCAAGGAGAGAGTTAAAAGGAAGATTCCAGAATATTCTTCAGAATATCCGGACGGTTTGTAATAATTCCATCCACGTTCATTCCAAGCAGGCACTCCATATCGGATGGGTCGTCCGGAGACCAAACATAAACCTTAATCCCCAGCCGATGGGCTTCAGCAATATCCTGTGAAGTCATCGAACTGAAATGAGGACCCCAGGCCGTCCCTCCGGAATGATGGATGGCCTGGGGGATAGACCCGCAGACGCCATAGCGGTCGATTCCGGATCTCCCTGAAAAAAGCGCAGGCCGACTGCTGCTGATGGTACCAAGGGTAACGCTGTTGTGGGAGAGGAAGATCAAGGGAATTTCCGGATGCCTATTTCGGCAATAAAGCAGGCCCCGCCAGTCGAAAGAAAGGAGCCTGGCTTTAGACAACGCTTTTTCTTGATCTAAAATCCGATAGACCGCTTCGACGACCTTTTCCGGAGAAGGGGTCAGATCGGGTTTTTCAGGAGATGTTTTAATTTCAATCCAAAGTTCGGCTTTGAGATAAGGTTGGTTGCAAATAAGTTGAATCACTTCACGAAGTGTTGGAATTTGCTCTCCATCAGCCGGATGCTGCCGGGGATAATGTTTTGAATATGGACTCAACGGATTCACGCGCCCGATATCAAACGCCTTGAGTTCAGAAAGGGTAAGCTTATAAACCGTCCTCGGGACTGTTTCATCGAGCCATTTTCCATCCGGCGTGCGGGTGATTTCAGGTTTCAGGGTGTAATCATGGTATACCACAACCTCCCCGTCTGAAGAGAGCAGCACATCCAGCTCAACGGCATCAACACCAAGATCACAGGCTTTTTGAAATGAGGATAGGGTATTTTCAGGCGCCAGTCCGGCAGCCCCTCGATGACCGATGATAAGCATTAATGCTCCTTCCTGAACCCTGCAGGCACGTCTGGGGCTTCCATCTGCTGCGCTATTAAGGGTTTGCAATAGCAGACGATGGCTGCACCCTTAAATGCCTTGCAGCTGAAAACCGCAAACGCGTGCAAGATTCAGATCCTTTTTTGAAAAATCTCTTTACAATATTACCACAGTGTGGTAAACTGTGACAAATCCGATCAAAGGATAAATCGAAAATATGAGAAACTGGATTTGGATCATCGTCCTGATTTTAACGGCGTGCACGCGCCATGAGAGTGATCAGGCTTATCAGCGGGTTGATTTTTCAAAAACAGTTTCAGAGATAGAAGCACCGCAGGCACCATCTCACGCCAGATCCCTGAAAGTGGCTGTAGCCGCCATGATATCTCCAAAAGAGACTTTTGTCCACTATCAGGAACTCATCCGGTATGTCAGCAATAAAGCCGAGGTCGACACTCAGCTGATTCAACGGAAAACCTATGGAGAAATCAATGAATTATTCGCCAAAGGACAATTGGATCTGGCATTTATCTGCAGCGGACCATATGCTTCGGGCAAGGAGTCGTTTTCATTTCGAGGCCTGGCAACGCCCATCATCCGCGGAAAGCCCTTTTATCACTCCTATCTGATCGTACATAAAGACGCGGTTTACCAGAGGATTGAAGATCTGAGGGGCCGGGTCTTTGCGTTCACGGATCCGGAATCGAATACCGGCGCCCTGGTTCCCACGTTCTGGATTTCTCAGCTTGGAGAAACGCCGAAAACCTTCTTTAAAGAGATTGTCTATACTTACAGCCATGACAATTCCATATTGGCGGTTTCCCGGAAACTGGTTGAAGGGGCGGCTGTGGACGGACATAAATGGGACTACTATGAAAACCAGGATTCGGTTTATACCGGACAAACCCGGGTCATTAAAAAATCGGACCCTTTCGGGAGTCCGCCCATTGTGGTTTCTCTTCTCCTTCAGGACGCGCTTTTTGAAAAATTACGGAGTGTCATCATTTCGATGCATACGGATCCGGACGGCCGTCGCATTCTCGATAATCTCATGATCGATCGCTTCTCTCCTATCCGGGAAGAGTGGTATGAGCCCGTCCGGCAGATGATTCTGAAAATCCGAAACAGCGAGACTGTTCATGGCAAGGCCGGGAAGTCTTAAAACATCGCTGCTTGCCGCTCTGGCATGTGTGGTAATCGCCAGCGGGATGGCAATATCGCAGATAGCGGCTCACCGATACGGCGACAGCCTGGGAAATGAAGCTATTGCCAGAGCGGAAAAGATTGCCCATAATCTTTCTCTTGATGCGGTCGATAAAATCCTCATTAATGATCTTGTGGCACTCCATAAGCTTCTTGAAGATCAACTGGTCAGCGATCCCGCGGTTTCCTATTTAGTTATCGTAAGAGAGGGGCATGTGATAGCCCATACCTTCCCGAAGGGCGTTCCGGTCGAGCTGATCCAGGCCAACTCTTCCATGAATCCGGATAAAAATCAGATGAAAAAAATCATTTCAGAGAATGGAGATCGATATCTGGATATCGCTTGGCCGATTTTTTCAGGACAAGCCGGAATCCTGCGCCTCGGATACTCAGAAAAACCGATTCGAGCTCAGATTCGGGACCTGTGGCTGCAGATGAGTCTCGTCACTCTGTTTATTATGCTGCTGGCTGTCCTATTGGGAAAATACCTGATCAATCGCATGACTCGCCCGTTGCTGGCCCTGACTCATGCTGCAGAGCGGATCGACGAGGGGCACCTGGATATGCAACTGAACACGCATGGGCATCGCGAAGTGGAAAAACTTGCAGCTTCATTCAACGGCATGCTTTCCCGTATTCGAGAATATATGGATCGCTTGACCGGCATCAACCGGATGCTCGAAGAGAAGAATCAGGAGTTGGATCGATCTCACCGCCAGTTAACCACATCCTGCACGATTTCCGGACAGATTGCAGCGCTTCCGGATCTGAAAGGTATCACCTCTTATCTGATCCGATCCATGAACCCCATCTCCGAATGCCGTCGGATGGTTTTCATGCTTCTCGGCAGAAACCGCCGGCAGCTTTTCATGGCAGGAGATTGGGGAGTCATAACCGCCGACAAGGAAGGCGTAGAAAAATATATTTCATGGGTCGAAGATAAATCGACCGGCATCATGGAACGGGAAGTCCCTTTGTTTATTTCAGAGTTTCTCCCCAGACCTTTATCGGATGCCCATAAAACAGCTCTATTCCCGATTCGGTACAATGAACAACCTCTCGGGGTGATGCTTGTTGCCTGTTCGGAAGGATGCCGCTGTGTCAAGAAAGAGCTGGACATTATCCAAATGATCCTTGATCAGGCTTCCGGCGCCCTGTTCAGGGGAGTGCTTCAGGAAGAAGAGACATACGATCTGCGGTCGCGAATGGAAGAGACTTCTGAATTTTCCGGAATCATCGGAAAGAACGCTAAAATGCAGAATATCTATAAATTAATTGAGAATGTGGCTCCCACAGATGCCACGGTTCTCATCGAAGGTGAAAGCGGAACCGGGAAAGAACTGGCAGCCCGTGCAATTCATCAATTAAGTCATCGCGCGGGAAAGCCGTTTGTCGTCATCAATTGCTCGGCTTATCCGAGCACCCTTATCGAAAGTGAATTATTCGGTCATGAAAAAGGGGCTTTCTCCGGAGCTGTCAAGCGGAAGCTCGGACGATTTGAACTGGGGAATGGAGGGACCGTTTTTCTGGATGAGATCGGCGAAATCCCTCCTTCGGTCCAGATCAAACTCCTTCGGGTCATTCAGACCCACACCTTTGAGCGGATCGGGGGAGAAGAAACGATTCATGTCGACCTTCGGATTCTGGCTGCCACCAACAAAAATTTACAGCAGGAAGTGCAGAAAGGGGAGTTCCGGGAGGATCTTTTTTATCGCATTAATGTCATTCCCATACTGATGCCGCCTCTACGGGAACGCCGGAATGATATTCCACTCCTTATTCATCATTTCCTGAAACGATTCAACTCCGAGCAGGAGAAGGAGATCAAGGGGTTTGATCCTGAAGCCATGCGGGTGCTTCTGAATTATGACTGGCCGGGAAATGTTCGAGAACTTGAAAATTGCATTGAGCATGCTGCAATTTTATCCAAAGGATCGACGATCTCCTTTTCCGATCTTCCTGCAGGGATGACTTTCGGGAGAGATGAAAAATTTCCAGGATTTAAGAAAAGATCCATCAGCGAGCAGGAAGTCACTCTCATTCGGGAGATTCTGGTTGAAAGTAACTGGAATAAGAAGATCGCTGCAGATCGTCTTGGGATAAGCAGAAGCACTCTTTATGAAAAAATGAAAAGATTCCGAATCGAAAAGCCTGCCATCCATTAATCTTTTCCTTCTCTTCAGATTCAGATCATTTAATTTGCGGTCTGGTTTGAATTCCTTCCTTGTTTCCGGATTCCTTTTTTGAATATTTTGTAATCGATGATCTCTCCATTTCCATGTCCGGATATCGATCTTTATATCTATCTGAAATTATATATAAAAAATAAATTGTTGAAAATCATGTCCGATATCCGGACATTTCTACCCTTATTAGCCAGACCTGATTCTAGAACACCCTCATGGTTGATGATTCTGTTCATCCTGTTTTAAAATAATTTGTTATTTTTAATATATTTTAAATTTATATTGATAACAATTGGTTACATCAATAT
>JBFMEI010000013.1:0-15455 GCA_040753295.1 Thermodesulfobacteriota bacterium
TTTAATTTTTTTTTTCAGATTCTCATTTCAAATCACATATATCAGAAGCATTGTTAAAAAAGCGCCTCCGCCTAAAGCAATGACGGTTAAATCAGCCCAGATCCATAATGCAAATCCGTACGCATCGTTCATGTTGGTCTGGTTCAATCCTTTGATCCAGCACATGAACATGGCCACCACACCCCACAGCAATACGGCAACTACCGGCCCGAGCTTAAATAAAAATTCCGGCAGCGGGCATCGACTCACTCCCTTAGGTATTAATGCGGAATCCATCTCTTATTAGCTCCTTCAATGGCTTAATGGGCTTTGCCCGGATTTTCATTTTTCAGATAATTATCGCCAGCCCTCCTGACCCACTCCCGGCTGGAAATATAGTAGACCTTTGGATTGGTTCCCAGCCGTTCAAGAAGCCGAAAAGCTTTCGGATTCTTCGGCCGGCCGCTGTGCTCAGAATCCGGCTGTGCCAGCATACTGACTTGATGTTTCGGATCATTGAGATCCCCGAAAAGAATCGCGCCTGAAGGACAAGCCTGGGTGCATGCGGTTTGATATTCATTTTCCTGAAGCTCCCGGCGGTCTTCCATAAATGCCTTGTTCATGGCCTGCTGATATCTATGGAAACAGAAACTGCATTTCTCAACCACACCGCGCATTCTCGGAGAGACGTTGGGGTTGAGATATTTTTCCATGCCGTTCGGCCAGACCGGATCCCACCAGTTGAAATACCGCGCATGGTATGGGCAGGCTCCCATGCAATACCGGCATCCGAAGCAGCGGGTGTAAATCTGGCTGACGATACCGGTTTTGATGCTGTAGTCCGTCGCAGTTGCCGGGCATACCGATACACAGGGGGAATGCCCATGATCCCCTTCACAATGCATGCAGGGTCTGGGAATATAGCAGATATCCGTTTCCGGATATGATTTCCCATTGGTCAATTGATAGACGCGCATCCACGTGATGCTGTCGAGTTTATTGGACTCGTCTTCTTTAAACGGGACGTTATTTTCTGCCATGCAGGCAACCATGCATGCGCCGCATCCGGTACATTTATCCAGATCGATGACCATTCCGTATTTTCTGGCTTGATCTTGTTTCATCAGGACCTCTTTGAATTGTGGATTTTCAAGCGCTTATGGAATTCGCGTCTTATGCTTTGCTCAGTTTTGCCCGGATTCCCCAGGCGGCGTTCAGTCCTGAGGCACTGTCTTCAACAGGCCCCATAAGTTCGTTCACATTCACTCCTTTTCCCGAGAGGTATGTGTCATAGCCCGCATGACCCAAACCTGTGGGCATGGCCACCACCCCGGGCATTATTCCTTCAAATAAATGGACCCTGACCCTGGCGCTTCCTTTCGGAGTGCTTAAGAGTGCATAGCGCCCTTCGGACAGACCGTAAGATAATGCGGTTTTTGGATTCACTTCAACAAATCCGTCCTTTCCTTTAATTACAGTATCGGGTACGGTTTTTGTTAAAAAGGGAGCGTTGGCGATTCGCCCTCCGGCAATCCGGGGTGTGTCATATGGAATAAGCACCAGCGGGTATGCTGCTTCCTCTCCTGGAGCTTTCACGATGACTTCCTTATAAAAGGCTCCAAAGCCTTCCCCCATGAATTCGAATTTTCTGGAAGCAGTTTCAAAGGATTTGTTCAAAGGCGGTGGTTCAAAATTCCCATTGAACCAATATCCTTTCTCCTCAAGCTCCTCCCATTTATCACCGAATAATTCTTCCATACAGGCTTCAGTATCCTCCCAAGGAAATGCTTTTCCGATGGGATCCCCGAGCTTTTTCGCCAGGCGGATGATGACATCGCCGGCATGCATGGTGTTGAATTGAGGAGTTACAACAGGTTTCATCAGATTCACGATCGGTTTGTGGAATCCCTCAACCCCTGGAATATCCTCTTTTCGCTCCAGATATGTATGATTGGGAAGAATGAGGTCTGAATTTTGGGCGGTTTCATCCAGATAGGATGAAAAGCTTACGACAAAGGGTATCTTTTGCCATGCTTTTTTAACAAAACCCGAATCGGAAAGGGAATAGTACGGATTTGATTCAAGAACAAAAAGTGTCTGAAGCGGAGAGGCTTCAGCGGAATTGACGGCATCGGGAACTCGATGCAGCAGACTGCGGATATGGGGATACTTTTTTCCTCCGGCTCCATCGATCCGGGCTTTCTGCATTCCTCCGGCCGCCTGGGCATCCATCTCCGGTTCCGGCCAGCGGATGGAAAGCGGTCCGGGAACCGACCATACCCCCCCCTTCTGATTGATATTTCCCACAAGCGCATTCAGCGCAAGAACGGCCATGACCTCTCCGGCGCTTTCCGGAACAGCGCCTTTACCCCTCCCGCAAATGGCCAGCGGCTTTTTAGCTGAGGCAAATGCTCTGGCAAGAGAGACAAGGGTGGTTTTATCAACTCCCGTAATTTTCGACACTTGTTCGGGCGGATAATCCTTCAGTACATTTTGAATCAATTCATTAAAGCCGGTGGTATACCCTGATATGAATTCACGACGATACAAGGATTCATCAACAATCACCCGCGCCAGGCCCAGCGCCAGTACTCCTTCAGTGCCGGGTGTCACAGCGATCCATTGATCCGACTTGGCGGCGGTATTCGAAAGGCGTGGCTCCAGTTGAACGACCTTTACGCCGTTTTCCTTCCATCGGCTGTTGGCCTTGAACATTCTTACAGGAGATCCCCATCCTTCGATGATTCCGCATCCGAAGCTTAAAATATAATCTGCGTTTTCAAAATCAAATCCGGCATCTGCCTGAACCCCCGCCATCAGATGGAGTCCCAGTTCATAGGAATCTTTTACCGAGGGTGTTCGAACGAAATTCGGCGATCCATAGACGGTTAAGAACCTCTCAAAAAGCCCTGGAACCGTTCCACCGGAATATCCTGAAATGCATGCAACCGTGTGAGATAGATTCTTGGATCTGAGATCTGAAAGGTTTTTCGCCACTTCAGCCAGCGCATCTTCCCAGGAAATTTTCTCCCATTTGTTTTCCCCCCGTTCTCCGACACGACGCAGCGGCGTTCTGACTCTGGAAGGGCCGTAGAGAAACTGCAATCCGGCCAGCCCCAGAATACAGATGCTGCCGTCGTTCACCGGATGCCCCTTCATTCCCTCAATTTTAACCGCCCGGTCTTCAACTTTTCGAACCGTAATCCCACATCCTCCAGGACAAAGAAAGCAAGTAGAATTCACATGGGTCACCTCCCCATCTTTGGGAACAGGCGTCCACGGCCAGTTCTGAGACCATATGGCAAGATCGTCGGTCAGTTTCCACGGCAATGGAGACAGGTTGATGCCTGCCGCTCCCCCGATCACGAATGATAAAAAGCTTCTTCGGTCCATTTTCATCGGCAATACCTCATCCAATCGTCCGCATCATTCTATATGAAAATTCCAATTACTTGTGACATACGAAACAGGCTTCGTGCTGGGTTTGAACGCTGCTTTTTCTTCCGGGTTTTTCCGTCCCAGGGAATGTAATCCTCACAATATTGTTGAAAAATCCTTCCATGGGGGACTCAACAGCAGTTTCTTCTGCCTTGGCTTCTTTTGCATGACATTCCGCACAATCATCCATCTTCATCCGATCCCATGAATTTCGCTTTACTCCGGCGATATTCCTTCCCCAGATATCCCGGCTGATCCCTGTAATCCGGTTTTGTTCATATATTTTCGGGACCGTCGACTCACCGATCGGTCCATGGCAGGTGACGCACTCCATTTTTGCCATTTTGACGTGGGCGGAATGAGAAAAGAAAACACAGTTCGGCTGCCGCGAGTAAACCAGCCACGGAACTTCTCGTCCTTTCGCCACATACTCTTCAACAAATTTGAGTTCTTCAGGATCTTCTCCCTGAGCTTCTTCATGACAGCCGGTGCATTGAGCCAGTTTCGGGACTCCGGAGAAACTTCCGTCTTCCCTGAAAAAATGGCAGCTTTGACATCCATCGTCGACGGCTTCGACATGGAGCTGATGGTTAAAACTGATAGGCTGCTTTTTTTCTGAGTAAAGCAGTTTCGGGAAAAGAATCCACCCCACCAGAAGGCTTGCGACAAACCCCACAATAAAAAAGAGGAGAATTGATCCACCGGATCCATTCTCCTCTTTTCCCGCTTCATGATTCGGCAACGGTGTTTCTATTGCCCCTGTTGATGTAACCGCCTTTTCCTTCTCATTGTTTGTACTCATGCACACTCCATCGCGTTGGATTTAATATTGAAAAGGATATGCCGCCGGTTATAACCGGCAAAAATCAAGTGTGCGTTTTTAACGTGCAAGATCTATTTTGTCAAGGAAAAATCATTTTGCGTAGCTGTGTAATCCCGGAAGCAGATTCACACCAAAGTAAGTGAACAGAACGGCAAGAAATCCGATGATGGAAATAAAAGCCAGCCGTTTTCCATGCCATCCCCTTACAAATCGGGCATGAAGGAGTGTGGCATAGACAAACCATGTGATGAGAGACCAGGTCTCTTTTGGATCCCATGACCAGTAGCTTCCCCAGGCACTGTTTGCCCAAACCGATCCGGTGATAATACCGATGGAAAGGAATAAAAATCCGAACATGACCATCTGGTAATTCAACTCATCCAGAATATCCACTTCCGGGAAATAAACCAAAAATCGATTTTTAGCTCCTTTATCGCCGTGTTTGAGAAGATACATGAGGCTGACGCCGAAACCCACGGCAAAGGCCGCATATCCCAGAAAACAGGTGATGACGTGGGCGATAAGCCAATTGCTTTTCAGCGCAGGAACCAGAGGTTGAATCCGATCATTGATATCCGGGGAAAGAGACGCATAGGCCATGGCCAGGAAAGCGATGGGAGTAGCAAAAGCTCCGATGATCCGGTTCTGATATGTCTTTTCGATAACCAGATAAATAAGCATGATCGCCCATGCGAAAAAAACCAGCGATTCATACATATTGGATAGCGGGGCATGCCCGATTCCGAGTCGATAGGATTCCACCCATCGTAAGATGATTCCCGAAGTATTCCCTGCCACGCTCACAATCGAAATCCAGAAGGCAATCCTTCCGAATCCCTCTTTTTTGAAAATCCATCCTGCGATATACAGAGCGGCTGCAAATCCATAACCGAATGTTGAAACGGATAAAAGATGTGAACTGTCCATTATTTCCCCCAAACCGTTTTATGCGGCGTCAGATGGTTCAAGATCGAGCTACTTATCTATGGTCATGCTCCGGGCCAGCTTCCGGATAGTGGATAAAATCCCAAGCTTATTCTTGTTGGCGGTTCCTGAAATCATGACCTTGCTTTTTTTCCCTGTTTTAGTCACTTCAATACAAACCCGTTGATGGGACATGAAAAATGTAATGTAACACCCGAGTATCATCAAAATGAAACCGGAATAGACCACCCATACCCCAGGATCCCGGGTCACCTGTAATCCGGTGTAATATCTCGGTTGATAGTCTCCGACTGAAATGAGAAGCCCGCCCTGTCTCATCTGGTCGAAACTTGGAAATTTCACCGGCAATACGACATCCACCCTTTTTTTTTCCGGATTTTTTATAATTCCAACGGCCGTCGCTCCAAGATCATGCCCACGAAAGGGGAAAGATCCCCTGAACCCCGTATACAAGAACATCCCTTCCCCTTCCGGAAGTTCCAGCTCCTGATTCATCATGGCCTTCAGGGTGTATACGATTCCTGAATCTTTTCCCACCAGTTTTAAGGAGATGGAATCCGGCGGCAGTGTACCGTAGCTGGATTGAAAAAAATTGATCCCCTTATATCGCAAGGGGTCATTCACAACGATGCTTTTTTGAAAAATCTCATTTCCGTCTCTCAGGATCGTCAAAGAAGACCGATATTCCCGGGGAGCTCCTGAATCATAAAAGCTCACATCAAAATCATTGCACCGCACAGAAAAATCCAGAGGATGGACTGTATCGCTTTTCCGAAGCCGGATGCTGTTGATGGTCTCTCCTTCCGGAATGTTAACAAACCCTTCAAAGCCGAAAATCGATCCGATCAAAGCGCCTACCAGAAGGGTGATAACGCTCAAATGAACCATATACACCCCAAGGCGGGTCCACCGCCCTTTTTCTGCAAAAATGCAAAACCCGTTTTCCATCAACTCGGTTTTGACAAACCGGAATCTACGGGAAACAAGAGATTCATATTCCTTCTCTATTTCATGAGGAAGGCGGGATTCAAAAAATTCTTTTTTTTCAGGAATCGAACGGAATCGGGCGATATGGAACACCGGTATTTTCGGAAAAACCACCTTCCAGGTCGCGGAGATGCGGTTCATTGAACAGACCAGAATGTTAGCCATCAGGGAAAACAGAAGAAATTGAAACCACCATGAGTGGTACATGTCGAATATCCCCAGAACGTTGAACATAGAATAAAAAAATGGACCGAACGCCCTGAAATATTCTTCAGGAGCTTGATTCTGGGGGATGAGGGTTCCGATGATTGAAGTGGCGGCTAAAGTCAATAAAACCGCTATGGTAAGCCTTACAGATGAAAAAAAGTCCCAGATCGCTCTGATAGGAGATCGATTCTCCTCTTTTTCCATGGAACGAGTCCTTTCAACTTATCATTACCTAAACTGAGCGTTTTAAATAATGACAAGGAAGTTAAAAATAATAAATTCATATGGATATCACAACAAAAGAGTATTTCCAGACATACCCAACAGGTGCCACGATTTTTTTAAGGAATGTCATTATTTAAAACCCTTTGGGATTGTCGATTTCGCCGAACCTGGTCATCACTTTATGGAGGCATGGACTTGGGTTTAACGAGAATGACCGCGGCCTGATTTTCGTTGAGATACCGCTTTGCCAGTGCTGATACCTCCGTTTCGGTTATGGAAGCGTAATCATCAAGGACCTGCCGGCTCCAGTCGAGTTGCTGGGGATGATCCTTTGAGCCGGATAATACCGTATCCAGCCAATAGCTGTTTCTCCGGAGCATATCCTTGATGCTGGTCTTGACAGGCTTGACCGCACGCTGAAGTTCATCCTGTGATATTCCGGATCGGGCAATATCAGACAGGATGCTTTTGATCTGGGTGATGATATGTTCCACAGATCCGGGGTCTGCAGGAGCCATTGCAAAAAAAACACCATAACCGGCATATGCCCGGCTCGGCCGGTTGTACGCATAAGGGGAATACGATGCCCCTAATTTTTCCCGGATTTGCTCGCGAAGCCTTTCCGAAGCCACCTCTCCGAGGATGTTAAGCCGCCGAGTCCGTTGGATATCCCAGAGATCCTCAGTTCGGTAGGCAACTACTGCCAGGGCTTTGGGAATTTTCGTTTGAACCTCCAAAGGCAGGATCTGCCCTGTTGGAAAGGATAAAGGTTCGAATTCCCGGGGATGAATGACGCCTCTCCGTGCAGGCAAACTCCCGAAATATCTGGAAGCTCTTTCCACCACCGTCGAGAGGTCAAAATCGCCTGTTATCGAAATTTCTATCATTGCGTTTTTAAAATATCCGTCAAGCCATGATTTTACATGATCGAGAGTCAATTTTTTAAAATTATCCAGAGCCGGAAATCCGAATCGTCCGTCATAGCCGGCAAGAAATCCGGTCCCATATAATTTCATGGCGCCTTCGATGGAATGGGCAGATTCTTGATATTCTTTTTCATACCTGTCCATGACGAGCCGGTACGACTCCTCTCGATAGGCAGGATCAATCAGATGGGCATATAGAAGCTGAAACAACAGGTCGATCTCACCGGATATGCTTCGCCCTTCAATTACGAATCGGCTTTCTTCGACGCGAAACCCGACATGGGTGGCTTTTCCGGCCAGGACTTGATCCAGTTCATTTTTCGTCAATCCTCCAAGGCCGCTTTCATTGACAACATCTTCGGATAGGAGTGCAAGCCCCGGCGACTCCTTGGGTTCAGCGGATCGTCCAAAGCCAAATGAGACGGTCGCCAGGACTTCATTTGCCGCATAGTCGGTTTTTTTCAGATTCAGTCGAACACCATTTTCAAAATCGATCTGAAGGAGACTCAAATCCTCGATTTCTCTTTGCATCAGAATCTTCCCGGAAGCTTTCGTCTCCGATAAATACGGAAATCGCGGCATTTCAGAAGTCTTTGGGGAATAGACGGGGGTTTCAAGACTGCGGTGATAAACCTCTTTGATCCGGTCTCCTGGAATTTGAGACAAATCGTCAAACCGCGCATTGCCGGTCAGTAATATCAGCCGGTGGGAAGAGGCCCATGTTTCTGAAAAAGCCTGATGCACCTCCTTTACGCCAAGAGTTGCAACGATGGGGGAATATAACTCTTTTTCCTGTCGAGGGGATTGAAATACCTGATTATTGTTCATGTGATAAATCAATTGGCTCGCCAAAAATCGACTGTTTCTCGTCGCTTCTTCGCGCACGGCATTTTCCATGTCGGACAACATGTCTTTTCTTACCCGATCCAGTTCCTCCGGAGTAAATCCATAAACCAGGGCCTGCCTGAGCATCTGTTCCAGTGTTGAAAGGGATCTGATCCATCTCTCCGAAGGGGAATCAGAGGTAATCTCGGCATATTCAATTTGCTTCAAATAAATTCCCGATCCAATGGCTGCTGAGGAAAACGGCGGGTTCAGGCCCTGGATCACCGCATTAAGACGGTTTTGAACAATCCGATTACCGATTCCTGAAATCAGTCTCTTTTGTTGTACGGCTAAGCTGTCTGATCGCTTTTCTATTTTCCTTGCGACATGAAGACTTGCGGTTACCCCTCCGGATTCCTGTTCATGGTAGTGAAAGGTCCTGATCCCTCTGTGGGAAATATCTCCGATCACAGGCTCTTTTCGCTTCGGGCCTCTTGGGGAAAAACCGGAAAAACGCTTCCGGATGAGCGATTCGGCAATATCAGGCTCAAAATCTCCCACCATCACAAGGATCATTTTTTCAGGACGATACCAGGCGTCATAAAACTCTTTCATTTTTTTTCGGTCGATGCGTTTCAGAATCTCTTCTTCTCCGATGGGGAATCTTTTTGGGAATATGGTCCCTTCCAGCTCAAAAGCCATGGTTGCCAATGAAGTCCGATATGCGGATGAATCCCGTTCCCGTTTTTCGGATAATACCACCTGCCGTTCCCGGTCAATTTCGGATTCGAGAAGAAGCGCGCCTTCGGCATAATCGTTAAAGACCAAGAGCGCTTCGTCAATGCTCTCCCGATTCCCGGCCGGAAGCAGAATATCATATACGGTCTCGAAGAATCCTGTATGGGCGTTTGCGTCCGGTCCGAACTGCATCCCGATCTTCTGAAAATACTTTACAAGCTCACCGGGTTTGAAATGGGTGGATCCGTTGAAAAGCATATGTTCCAGGAAATGGGCAAGTCCACGCTCTTCATCGGTCTCATGGGCGGAACCGACCTGAATATTCAAGTGCATGCTGATCCGGTCTTTCGGCTCTTTATTGATCATGAGCAGATATCGGAATCCATTCTTCAGACGACCAAATCGGAGATTCGGGTCAGGAGCAAGGTCGCTCGTCTCATGCGGCCAAAAAACCGGATCATCAGCTTGATATGTCGAAACAGACTGCTCCCGTCCCGGTGAATCAGTCGGCAGGAAAAGAGAAAGGCAAATCAAAACTATCCCGATGAACAGGGACAGCTTTCGGCATGGGTTTCTCGTATACTTTGATTTATCGCTCATTACCCTATTTTATGATCAATAAAAGAATCCGGAAATAAGTCGTTCAAACGGACGACCTCCATTGAGTTTCTTAAGAAAATAAGTCGTGATACAACGAATTCAAGGGAAAAGTCTTCACCCTGTCTATTGTACGCAGACAACAGGCTCGAGACTTCTTCTGGAGATTTCAGGAAATGATCATCCTTTGATGTAAATTCCGCGGGCTTCGGTCTTGACGATTCCCTTCTTTGTCAGCTTGTATAAAACATTGCTGAGCTGTCTGTCGCCAAGACCGGTTTTTTTCTTCAACGCAGGGATATTTAATCCTTTTTTGGCTTTGCCGATGACATGGATCACCTGATCGACCAGGGATGCTTTTTTTCCCGCTTTTTTTCGGGTCCGTGCAGCCGTTCCGGTCTTTTTTGCCGCCGTTGATTTTGGTTTTCCCTTCGAAATCTGCGTTGCGATCCGATCCAGTTGTCTGCCTAGCGCAGCGATCTTTTTGGCAACCGCACTTATTTCCTTTTCAATTTTTTTCATGGGGTTCCTCCTTATTTTGATTGCCGCGTCCTTTGTTCACGATCTCTTGGTGCAGTAGATCTATTCTAGTGTTCAGATAAAATCAATCCTTATTTCATGGACTTGTAATTCCATTAGAAATCGTTTTTCTTCAGGAAATAGCCCCCCCTTATTTTCAAAGAAATTTCAGAAGGACATTCATGTTGACAAGAGTAGGTTCATATGGAAGAAGAAGCGCACCAATGGCAACTTAAGACTTGGATGCAAATATGCCCTTCCCTTTCCGGATCAATTATTCAAAAGAACTCAATGAAAGACAATATGAGGCCGTACTTCACAAGGAAGGTCCTCTTCTCGTCATTGCAGGAGCCGGAAGCGGAAAGACCCGAACTCTAACCTATCGAGTCGTCCGCCTCGTGGAAGAGAATATTCTTCCGAAATCCATTCTTCTTCTCACATTCACCCGTAAGGCCGCCCAGGAAATGCTGAATCGGGCGCGCATGCTTCTTGATCAGAGGTGCGAGCAGGTATCCGGAGGAACATTTCATGCCTTTTCCAATATTCTTTTAAGAAAATATGCATCAACAATAGGAATCGACAGCTCATTTACGATTCTGGACCGGGCTGACACTCAGCATCTGATTTCAACAATTAAAAAAGATTCCGGGGTTCCTTTCCCGACCGGTTCATTTCCAAAAACCCAAACACTGATTCAGATCTTCGGAAAAGCGGTCAACAAGGAGATCCCCATCGATGAGATCGTATTGGCCGACTACCCACATTTTGCCTCTAACCTTGGACCGATTCTTCAGTTGCATCAATCCTATTCCAGACACAAATCGAATCATCATCTTCTCGATTATGACGATCTTTTGAAATATGCCAGGCATCTTCTTGAAAAAAATCCGGAAATCAGGAAACGGATATCTGAAAGATATCGATACATCATGGTTGACGAATATCAGGATACCAACAAAGTCCAGGCCGATATCTTATATCTGATCACCCAGACACACCAGAATATCATGGCGGTTGGAGACGACTCCCAGAGTATTTATGCATTTAGAGGAGCGACATTTCAGAATATCATGGAGTTTCCAAAGAGGTTTACAAAAACCAAAATTATTCGACTTGAAGAAAATTATCGGAGTCTTCAACCGATTTTGCGCTTAGCCAATTCGGTCATGGACCAATCCGTAAATCGATATCAGAAACGCCTTTTTACCCAAAAGCAGGGCGGGGCGGCGCCGCTGTTGATTAGAACAGAAAGCGAACAGACACAGAGCCGCTTCGTAATCCAAAAGATCTTCGAATTCCTCCAGAAAGGGATTTTGCTTAAAGAAATAGCAGTTCTTTTCAGAGCCAGCTTCCATTCCTTTGATCTTGAAATCGAGCTGAACAAAGAAGACATCCCATTTTTAAAAGTGGGAGGATTCCAATTTTCAGAATCGGCCCATATCAAGGACTTCCTTTCCTATTTCAAAGTCCTGGCGAATCCCTATGACCGAATCGGCTGGCTGAGAATCCTCCTTCTTCTTGAAAAAATCGGACCTAAACGCGCCGCAGCAATCTTCAATCTGATTTCTGAAAAGCAATCCGGTATTCATGGGTTTTTCGAAATTCCTTTTCAGACAAAACACGAAAAAGAGATCGATCCTCTGAAAACGCTCTTTAGAAAAATCATTGCTGCCCCGATGCCTCCGGTTAATATCGGTGAAACCATCATGAAATATTATCAACCCTTGATGGAAAATAAATATGACGATCATCCGAAACGGACAAAAGAGATCGAGCATCTTCTATCGATTTTGGAAAGATATGACTCTCTCGAACCCTTTTTAACGGATATGGCCCTGGAGCCTCCGAATACAAGCGCTGGAAATACCCTTTTCCTGTCTGGGGAGAAAGAAAACCGTCTGACCCTCTCCACCATCCACAGCGCCAAGGGACTGGAATGGAGGGTTCTTTTCATCCTGTGGGCCCTTGATGGAAGATTCCCTACCTTCCATGCGATTCGAAATCCGGAAGAGCTTGAGGAAGAACTCCGGCTGCTCTATGTCGCTGTTACTCGTGCCAAAGATCATCTGTTTATCAGCTATCCGAAGGAAAGCTACGACAGAACAACCGGAATGCTTCTGAACCGGCCTTCCCGTTTTTTGGAAG
Organism: Thermodesulfobacteriota bacterium; assembly: GCA_040753295.1. Classification (GTDB taxonomy): domain Bacteria; phylum Desulfobacterota; class Desulfobacteria; order Desulfobacterales; family UBA2156; genus RBG-13-49-15. The sequence goes on from JBFMEI010000013.1 coordinate 12,355, forward strand.
ATGTTCCGGAGTCTTCCCTTTCCCGAATCGAATCTTACCCGGAAAGAGGTCGACAAGTAATTCTCCGGAGACGGGTCGTTCCATAAGGATTTCGTATCCGGTTACAAATTTGGTATTGATTCAAAATCAGCATCATGATACCCCGCTGCACAAAGATTCATCAAAACCGGGCGCTTTATAAAATGAGCTTACTGATCACTTATCTTTCAGAACATGTCATCTGAATATCTTATTCTGATTATCGGTTATATTTTAGGCTTTTATATGGCCTGGAACATCGGCGCCAACGATGTGGCCAATTCCATGGCTTCCGCTGTGGGTGCAAAAGCCATCACGCTGCGTCAGGCACTTTTCATCGCCGGCATCTTAAATGTAATCGGAGCCATCTTTATCGGGTCACATGTGACCGATACCATCCGCAAAGGGATTATTTCCACTGAATTTATGAAAGATCCCCGCCTTATACTCATGGGCTCACTCTCGGCTCTTCTGGCCGCGTCATTATGGATCTCCTTTTCAACCTGGAAGGCGCTTCCTATTTCCACCACCCATTCTATTGTCGGTTCGATGATCGGGTTTGGATTGATTGCCGGCGGGTTTTCTGTTATTCAATGGAAAGGACTTACCGCAGTGGTGGCAAGCTGGATTATTTCTCCGTTTTTCGCCATCGCGATCTCCTATTTTTCTTTTAAAATCATCGTTAAAGCCATCTTGAACCGCAAGGATCCATTTCTCCAGGCGTTGAAACTCTCCCCTCTTTTTATCGGGATTGCCATGTTTGTGGTTATTTTGTCTTTTCTCTACAAAACACCCCTTGGAAACAGATTATCTCTGGGTGTTCTGCCAACGCTTTTGGTTTCAATCCTATTTTCTATTTTTTTCGGATTTTCAGGAAAATGGTTGATATCTAACTATGTCAAGCGTCAGGAAAACGGCGTTGAAGAAATATTCCGCCGAATTCAAATCGGAACTTCCTGTTATGTCGCGATTTCCCAGGGAGCAAATGATGTGGCAAACGCCATCGGACCGCTTGCCGCAATCTATTTTCTCGTTAAAACCGGAAATGTCGGTGCCAAAGTCCCGGTTCCATTTTTTTTACTCTTTTTTGGGGGAATCGGGATTGCCTGCGGGATTTCCATGGCCGGATACCGGGTCATGGAAACGCTTGGAGAGAAAATCACCACACTCACAAACACAAGAGGATTTTCAGTCGACTTCGCGGCAGCCACAACCGTCCTGATCGCTTCAAAACTGGGACTCCCGGTATCGACGACACATGCCGCAGTAGGCGGAGTCATCGGCGTCGGACTTGCCGGCGGGATCGAAGCGGTTAATTTTGGTATTGTATTTAAAATCGTGATATACTGGATTTTAACCGTTCCGATAGCTGCTGTCACCAGCATGGTCATATATAAGCTATTACAACTGATATTTTAACAGGAGCCGGTTATGCGTATCCCTTTTCTTCACCTGTTCATGACATCTCCTTTTGACGGCCTTGGTGAACATGCCGAAAAGGTCAAAGAATGTGCGTGGGTTTTTCAGCAGGCCATGGAGTGTCATATTGCGGAAAAATGCACAAAATTCGACGAATTTAAAAATGAGGTCGATCGCCTGGAGCATGAGGCAGACGCCGTAAAGCGAAGAATCCGGGGGCATATCCCGAAAGGAACCTATATGCCCGTCGATAAATTTCAGTTGTTCAGATATCTGGGGGAGCAGGATTCGGTTTTAGATGCAGCCCAGGATGCTCTGGACTGGATCTCCTTCAGATTCGAATCCGGCGTGCCGGGTGCGGTTCAGAAAGATCTCATCCTTCTGGTGGATTCGGTGATCGACCCGATAGAAGAGCTCAGCCATATGGTCACTGAGGCAAGAAAATATTTTAAAACATTTTCAGACAAGCAGCGGATCGTTGTAAAGGATATCATCAGACATCTGCGAAAACTGGAGCACGAATCAGACCAGTTGGAGGATACTTTCAAGCATAAGATATTTCATCTTGAAACCGATCCGATTACGGTGTTTCATATGATCCGGTTGAGTGAACTTATCGGATCTATTGCCGATCATGCAGAAAATGCAGGCGATATGATGAGGGCCATGATCGCCAAATAAGAGGGTGGTCCACAAAGATTCGGACGATATGAATCAGAGTTTTTTCTCTGAAAAATGAACCACCTCATAAACCGACACGGCAACATCGGTTCTTTTCCAGCAGAAGCGATCCATTCCGGCTTTCCTGCAGAGCTCTCCCAAAAATTCCTCCTTGTCCGGCAACTGATCCCAGACCTGGGGTAAAAAGGTCGCCCTCTGCCGGCCTCTCGCCAAAATGACTCCGTGGAGACCCGCCTTCAATTGGCGTTTCAGATCTTCCCCGTCCTTGAATTTAAGAGAAATCGGTTCGGTGAGAATACTGATCTCAATATCAACCTGATCGAGCTCTTCCCTGGTCAGCGGCAAAAACCGAGGGTCATGAAATGCCGCGCTCTTTGCATTTTCTTCAATACCCTCGGCCAGTGGAAGTGTGGGTTCCAGGGTTCCGATACACCCTCTCAAGCTCCCCTTTTTATGAAGGGAAACAAAACATCCCCGCTTTTCCCCGCTCTCCTTAACCGATTCTTTCAGGCTCGGAATTTTAATCCCTTTAATCAGCCTGGCGGCAATTGCAGAGCGGGCCAGGACGAGCATGGCTTTTTTATCCGAATCGGTTAAACCGGCCATTTTTTTCAATTTGTTGTAATGACATCCATGAAATAAGGCGAAGATCTGTTTACGACTCTATTCAATCAGATCATTTCCTAAAAAAGGCCCACCAGCAATAAACGATCAAAACCAGCCATGAAATAATGCATGTTGCATAAGCGATCCAGTCGATCGGTCTCTTTGCCCTTCCGAATCTATCCCGTTTTCCCACTTTGGTATGACATGAAAAACATTCCTTGGCACGAAGGGGGAGTTCGATTCCGCAATTCGGACAAAATTTAATCTCAGTGGAGACCTTTTTTCTTCTGAACAGATTTTTCATATTCTCCGCCGATATCAACCACCAGCCCCGGCCCTTGCAGATGAAGATCCTTTTGTTGAAAAATCCTCTTCCA
>JBFMEI010000014.1:0-14935 GCA_040753295.1 Thermodesulfobacteriota bacterium
TTGCGGAAATGAGGTTTCCCGGAGAGGCGCTGCTGGAGTTTGAAATCATCCCCCTTGATGACGAGAGAACAGAACTCAGGCAGATGACCCGTTATGTGCCGAGAGGACTTTCCGGGCTTGTTTACTGGTATCTCCTTTATCCGTTTCACGAAATCGTCTTTAGGAGTATGCTGAAAGGCATTGCCGGGGCGGTAAACAAACCGATTCTTATGCGTCCGAAACGGCTCCTTTTTTCAAATTGAGGGGTCAATGAAGCGGGATGCGATTTTTTTAAATTCATCCGACATCTGAAGAAACGCCTCTACCAGTTTCGGATCAAAATGAGTTCCGCTCCCTTTGATGATAATGGCAACAGCGGCTTCATGGGGCATTTTATCTTTATACGGGCGTCGGCTGATTAATGCATCATAAACATCTGCAATCGCCATGATTCGTCCGGCCAGTGGGATTTCCTCTCCTTTAAGCCCCTGGGGATAACCGGATCCGTCCCATTTTTCCTGGTGGGTATAAGCCAATTCCCTTGCAACGCGTAAAAATGAACTGTTTCCAAGGCGATGCTCTGCGGAGGTGATGATATCGTTGGCATAGGTCGTATGACGTTTCATCACTGCGAATTCCTCTTCGGTCAGCCGATCGGGTTTCAGCAGGACATAGTCCGGAACGCCGACTTTTCCCAGGTCGTGAAGCGGGGCTGACTGAAAAAGCAGATCGATTTCATCACGATCCAGTCTCTTTTTATATTCAGGCTGTTTGCTCAAATATTCGGCAAACGCTCTGACGTAATGCTGGGTTCTTTTGATATGCCCTCCGGTTTCCGGATCCCGGGTTTCAGCGACATTCGCAACGGTCTCAATGGTAACCTGCTGGACCAGATTCAGTTCTTTGGTCTTTGCCAGAACTTTTTTTTCCTCGATCCTGAATTTTAACAAGGAAAGAACTGAAAAAGAGGCGATCAGTGTCAAAAGAGGATAGAGGGGGGAAAATAATACTCCTTTGAATTCCAGGCTCCACCCTGCTCCCAGCCATAAGGAGATCGAACCGGCGAAAAGAACCCCGAGGCTCACCAGAGCCGGGGCCCATGCCAGCGTCGCCGACATGCTCAGCCCGACAAAAACAGTTAAGATCAATTCAAGGATGGTCAACCATCGTGGCCGGACAATAAAGTTACCGTTTAGCACGGTGTCGGCGATTGTGGCATGAACTTCGACCCCGGGAAAAGCGGCACTATAAGGGGTGGTATGGGTATCTTTAAGCCCTGCGGCTGAAGTTCCGACAAAGACAATCCGGTTTTTAATATCGTCAGGACGGATCTTTCCGTTCAGCACATCCGATGCGGAATAATACTGAAAGGTTCCGGCTGGTCCTTGAAACCGGATGAATAAATTTCCTTGCTCGTCCAAAGGAATTTTTCGCTCATCCACGGTCAACGATTCGACACCATGAGGAGATGTGGAGAGGATCAGATTTTTCGAGGTCGACGCGGAAGCCAGCGTGGCAAGGGCCAGATTCGGGTATATGTTCCGGGCGTATTCCATCAACATGGGGACCCGGCGAAGGACTCCGTCAGGATCCGGTCTGATATTAAAAAAGCCCTCTCCTGCTGCAGATTCTGAAAAGGATCTGATATTCCCGATGATCCCCTCTGCTTTGGGCAGAAATGTCTGATCGTCAGGGGCACCTTCAATCTGTTTCAGAATGATGTTAACAGGTTTGGGAGAGATATGGCCATCGTTTGGGGTTTTATCCTGATGAAAGGAGAAGGCAAAGCCTAAAATCAGCGCCCCTTTTTTCAAGGTTGAAATCATGGCTTGATCATTGTCGAGCAATTCAGAAGAGATCGGAGGAAGCGGGATGCCGGCATTCAAATCGCGTTCCATCTCCTGAATGATTCGATAGAGTGATGTTCTGTCCGGTTCGGAAAAAAGGATATCGATTCCAACCGCCAAAGCGCCGAGATCGATAAGCTTATCCATCAGGGATGCAGTCCGGTACCGGGGCCAGGGCCATTGACCGAATTGCTCGAGGCTGCGATCATCGATATCCACGATTACCGGAGAATTTGGACTTTTTTGACCCGGGATGCTCCTGACCAGTGTGTCGAAAATTTTCAACTCAAAGGATGAGAGGAGAAACGGCTTCTGCACATATAACAGAACCATGATCGCCATAATTCCTGCACCGCAGATCAAAATCGATCCTTGATGGTTTTTGTATATAGAAAATCCTGTTTTCATCTTGCTTTCATAAATTGAAGATTGAGATCCGGGGAAAAGGTCAGCGGATAAAGACCTCCACTCGCCTGTTTCTCGGTTCCTCGACTTCATCAGACGTGGAAATGAGGAGATCGCTCTCGCCGTGGGCTGCGACTTTGATGAGGATTGAATCGACACCGATTCTGACCAGCTCGTTTTTTACGATTTCAGCTCTTTCAAAAGATAATTTAATATTCAAATCCTTCTTTCCGACCGTATCGGTGTGTCCGGCGATATAGACGTCACAGGGTAACCGTTTTCTTACCTCAGCGAGGACTTCATGGAGATGAGCTTTGGATTCGTCGGTAAGTGAAGTGGTTCCGGTTGTAAAATAAAGGATGAAACGCGACGGATCCGGAGGGCTTGACTCAAGCACTTCCGAAAAGATTTTTTCCACTTCTTTCGGATTCATGATCCTGGGCATTTCAGGGGCTCGATTTTCTTTGACTTCTACGGCCGCATAGGCTTCATGAAGAACCTGTTCTCCGGCACTGTTTCCAACCGCAATCCGTCCCACTTTTCCATCCGTATCCGGAATAAGGACGACCAGGCTTTTTTTGGAAGCACAGCCATATCCGCATAAAATAGCCATGCAGAGTGATAATGCGAGTTTCAGGTTCATCGGCCTTAACCTTTCAGTCAGGCTATTCAGGATTTTCGATCTTCACAAGAAATCGGGTCCCTCGAATTCCAATAGTCGTGGTCGGTGTTTCAACAGCCACCGAATCCGGGGCAAATTTTCCCAATGATCCGGAGATATAGGATAATGTTCCTTTGATAATTTTTCCAAGGAAGGAGAAACGGCTCTGATCCGGCTCAAACAGATAGCGCAGGACGATCAGCTCGCTTTCAGGTCCGATGGAAATTCTCGTGTTGTCATTGAAGATAACGCCCATGGAACCATCCGGGCCGGTTTTAAGGATATCATTTTGAAGGATTTTAGCGCCGTTTTGGGCGGCAATTTTCTGAGTCTTCCGTTCAATATACGCAGACCCTTTAACTTTTCTAAGCCCCCCGATAAATTCCTCGGCAACCGCCGTGTTCCCCTGTCCCAGGATGATCAATCCTGTCATGACATAAAACATTATTTTTCTTAACATGAAGAGACTCCTTTATAAATCGACAAGGACATGAAAGAGGGATCTTCTTTCAGTACCAGTTTAAAACAGTCAACCGGTTTTTTTCAACAGAAAAATCCAAATGAAAAGGAAGCGTGAACCGGTTGACATCCGGCCCCTGTTAAGGTAATCCATCAAATATTCTTTTTGTTGAAGTGCGTTACCATTTACAAGGGTTCGTCAATCTCTCAATCTCCAGCCAGGAAAATAGCATGCCCGAATCAGATAAGAAATCAAACGGTAACGGTAGCGGTAAACAAAACGGAGATTTCAACGGAAATTTGCTCAATGAGATGGATGAGGGTCTTGACCAGGTTCAGATTCAATTATCGGAACTTCAGAGCCAGATTCAATCCCCTTCTGAAAAGCTTGTTAAGCTCGTCGGAAGGCAGAAGGAGCTTTGTAAAAACCTTAATGTTAGCATCAACAAAACGAGGCGGATCGCCTATTCGGCAATGGGTTTGGCTCTAGCGGCAGCCATGGCGGCAATTGCCGCAGGTGTTTTTTCATTTCTCCTGCAATCCGATATCCATCGGCTGGATCGCAATTTCAGTTTGATGGGGAGTGAGCTGGTGGCACTCAAACAGAATAATAAAACCGAAATGATCGAGAGTCTGAATAAATCTGTTGATGAAAACCGGCAGAGCATCTCCATGATTCTTTCGAGACTGGAAGACTTCAGAAAGGAGCTGAGAGTTTCCGGAAGCAGGATCAGCGCCGTGGATAAAGAATTGAAGACCATTTCAGAAATCGCCTCCGGAGCAAAGAAAAAAGGCTCAGATCAACCGGCGCCGAAAACTCCCCGTTTGATAACAAAAACATGGTCTGTAAATTTCGCGTCATTTAAAAATTATGGATATGCCCGGCGGATGGCTGTTTTATTTTCCAAACAGGGATTCCCTGTAGAAATCATGGAGATCCGGATCGGGGAAGAGACGTGGTATCGGCTATATGTTCCAGGGTTTAACTCAAAAGAAGAGGCTGTCACATACGCATTAAGGGTTGAACAGGTCTTGAACCTTGGATCGGTCTGGCTGGGAAGAAATTAACAGCGGTTTTAAAAAGTTTTTAAGGGATCGGAAGGGATTCCGGGCAGATCATATCGTTCAGATAAATCTCGGTCTTCCACCATATCTTCGACTTCTTCAATCGCACTCCTCAAAGAGAGGAGCGTCCCTTGTGTTTCTTCGATCCGCTTCGAGATGGTTCTTAATTTTTCCTTAACCTTATGGCGTCTGAGCTGATTAAATTGCTTGAGGTATTCATTTCTTCGTGCCCGGAGTTCAGGGAGAGGGGCATTTTCAATTTCAATTGAATTCCGAAGTTCCTGAAGACGCCTCTGATCCTCGCGTGACTGATCAATAATCTCCTTTATGCCGCCCGAATGTCTTCGAGATCTAAGGGATAACAGTTTTGACTCTTCATCAAGCATTCTGGAAACCGATTGTTCAATCTCACTGATTTTCAAATCGATTTCTTTCAGTTGCTTTTTGATATACTCATCATCCGCGATGACATTACTCTGATTTTCCTGAGGCACGTCCATTTACAACCCCCAATGAATCTGCCGATCGGCTGTTGGATAGACCATTCCCCACAAATCCGCATCTCCCGCTACAGATTAGAAGCAAAAATAATGCCACATCATGGATTTTGCTAATTAATCATTTATAATACTATAAATAATTAAAATCAATGGAAATTATAATCCAAAATGAATTTTCACAGCCGGATGGATGCCTCTTTGCGAATCCCTGTTGTTTAAGAAAGTTAATAGCATCTATGAAAAAAACTACATACCCGCCAATTCAAAAAAAACTTATTGACAACCGGACTGGATGGATATTAGAAACTGACTGATCAATCAGTCAAATTTAAAAAATAATGGATCCTATGACAAAAAGAACCCAAATTCTTGAAGTTGCGACACGATTGGTTGCCTTAAAAGGATTCAAAGATTCCACAATGAAGGAGTTGGCGAAAATAACAGGCGTTGCCCATGGTACGATTTTCTATCATTATAAAAGTAAGGAAGACTTGTTTGTTTCAATACTGGAAGAAATAAAAAACGAGCTCGTCCAGGGCTTCAACGACTTCTTATCTGCGAAACAGGCGGACAGCGGCCTTGAAATGGTGGAAGATGTCGTCCGTTTTTATCTGAATATGGCAGGGGTTAAGGAGGACCAGTTTTTGCTCCTGCATCGTCATTATGCCTATGAACTGGCCAAGACCAACACGGCGTGCCGAAAATCCCTGGAGTCCATATACGACTGCTTTGTTGATATTTTTGAAAAAGCAATTTTAAAAGGGCAGCAAGACGGTTCGATTATGGACGTGTCTGCCCGGAAGACGGCACTGATCCTGTTCACCATGGTTGACGGCCTGGTTCGTTTAAACACCTATAACCTTTATGACGCCGGGGCTTTATATGAGGATCTGATTCTTTCGATCAATAAAATTTTAAAAAAACCTAAATCTGTTACATAGGAGACGTGTATGCTGAAGCGGATATTTCCTTTTCTCGTTTGGTTTAAAGGGTATGGTAAAGCGGATTTCAGGGTTGATGCCCTTGCCGGTTTGACAGTGGCGTTGGTTCTTATTCCCCAGTCCATGGCATATGCCCAACTGGCGGGGCTTCCGGCGTATTATGGACTTTATGCCGCATTTTTGCCTCCGATGATTGCAGCCCTGTTCGGATCAAGCCGACAATTGGCAACCGGACCGGTTGCCGTGGTTTCCCTGATGACTGCGGCGTCCTTAACCACCTTGGCAACAGCAGGAAGCCCGGGATATATCGCGTATGCCATTCTCCTGGCCCTCATGGTGGGGCTTTTTCAGCTTGGTCTGGGAGTCTTGAGACTCGGGCTCGTTGTTAATTTTCTTTCTCATCCGGTGGTCAATGGGTTTACGAATGCGGCTGCGCTGATCATCGCCTCTTCCCAATTATCCAAAATGTTCGATGTCTATGTGGATACGGCAACTCACCATTATGAAACTGTTTTTCATGTCATTCAGGCCGCAATGAAATACACCCATTGGCCTAGTCTCTTTATGGGAGTTTTTGCATTTGCGGTAATGTATGGATTAAAATGGCTCTCTCCCCGAATTCCGAATGTCCTTGTCGCGGTAGTGATCACCACGCTGATTTCATGGGGTACCGGATTTGAGCATAACCGTTCGGTCAGCCTTGGTGCGATAGAGTCTGAGGATGCTTTGAATCTGATCCGGAAATTCAACAGCGCTTCGGAAGAATCAAAACTCCTGGCCGGAGAGCGGCCCCGGCTCAACGAAAAATTGAATGAGGCTAAAAAGAAAAATGATCCGGTTGGTGTAATTCAGATTGAACAAGAGCTTCGGATCCTTAATTTCAAGTTGGATGAATTGAAATCTCAGGAAGCCGATTCCCGGGAGAAATTAAGAAACCTGTTTTTCTATGGGATGCCCCAGCCTGATGGAAGCATTCGATTCCGACTGAGAGAAAAGGCAGCTAATGAATTACCAAGCGATGGGCGAATCTGGAGGTTGAAAGTCGGTAATGAGGCGATAAACTTGGAAAAGCTGACCATGATGGGAGGGGGAGCGGTGGTCGGAAAAATTCCAAAAGGGCTTCCGGCATTCACCATTCCCCCGATCGATCTTGGAGTCATGATTCACCTTCTCCCCTTTGCGGCGATCATTTCTTTGCTGGGATTTATGGAGGCCATTTCCATCGCCAAAGCCATGGCCGGTAAAACCGGGCAGCGGCTTGACCCCAACCAGGAGTTGATCGGCCAGGGCCTGGCGAATATGCTGGGCGCCATCGGGAAAAGCTATCCCACCTCTGGATCATTTTCCAGATCTGCGGTCAATCTTCAAGCCGGCGCGGTTTCCGGGCTTTCGAGTGTTTTTACAAGTCTGGCGGTCGTGATTGTGCTTCTATTTTTTACACCCCTGCTTTACCATTTGCCGCAGTCGGTACTTGCAGCGGTCATCATGATGGCGGTCATCGGACTCATCAATGTTTCCGGCTTCCTTCATGCCTGGGAAGCCAAGTGGTATGATGGGCTTATTTCCATCATCACTTTTATGGCCACATTGGCATTTGCCCCTCACCTGGATAAGGGGATCATGATCGGTGTGGTGTTGTCTTTATCTGTTTTTCTCTACAAAAGCATGCGCCCAACGGTTGTATCCTTGTCCCGAACCGTCGATGATGCGTTGCGTTGCGCTCAAGCCCATGGACTGAAAGAATGTGCCTTTGTGGCGATGATACGGTTTGACGGCCCCCTGTTTTTTGCAAACGCCAGCTATCTGGAAGATAAAATCGCGGAAATCATGCGAACAAAACCAAAACTCAAGCACATCATTATTGTCGCCAACGGAATCAACGATATCGATGCATCCGGAGAGGAAACGCTTTCTCTTCTCGTCGACAGGGTCAGAAGCGCAGGAGTCGACATCTCCATGAGCGGCGTCAATGAGTCGGTCATGACCGTGTTTAACCGAACGCATTTTCGGGCAAAGATCGGCGAGGGAAATCTTTTCCCAACAATGGAGAAGGCGATCGGTGCGGTCCATGGATCGACCCATACTGCAGGAGAGGAAGATGAATGCCCGCTGTTGACTGTTTGCCAATTCGCTGAATAGAAAAAAGGAGATCACATCCATGTCAGTCATTACTGTATTCAATGGAACGTTTTGCAATGTGGAACCGGTTCTTCAGGAAATCTTAACCCTTACCGGATATCGTCTGCTGACCGATCGGGATATTATCGTCATCGCAAGCGGCCTCGGAAAAATTACAGAAAGCAAAATCGGACGCGCCTTTTCCTCAAAAACATCCGTTTTTAACAAGTTCACTCACGAACGGGAACGTTCCATCGCATTCATTCGGCTGGCGTTAGCGGAACAACTCGCCGAAGACGGCCTGGTGATTGCGGGATTTGCCGGACAAATGATCCCGAGGGAGATCAGTCATGTTCTCCGGGTCTGTTTGATCGCGGACATGAAAGCCAGGATCGAGTGGGCATCAAAGGCACACCGAATCTCACGTGAGGAAGCCCTGAAGCAGATTCATCGGGAAGATGAAGATCATACGGCTTGGATTCAGAAGCTTTTCGATAAAAAAGATCCCTGGGACTCTTCTCTTTATGATATAATATTTCCGACCGACAAGATCAGTCCTTCCGATATTGCATCTGTGATAAAGGACAATCTGAATAAACCGGTTGTACAACGAAACGACCGATCTCAGAAGGCGGTTTCGGATTTTCTGACTGCCGCCCGGGTAGAGGTTAAACTGGTTATGGAAGGGCATATTGTGGGCGTTAAATCTCAATCCGGAATCGTGACCCTGACGATAAACAAGCATGTCCTGATGCTCAGCCGTCTGGAAGAAGAGCTGAGATCTGTTGCAGAGAAAGTTCCCGGTGTGGCTGCTGTAGAAACCCGTGTCGGACCGGGATACTACCAGGCTGATATCTACCGCCGACAGGATTTTGAAGTGCCCTCAAAAATATTATTGGTGGACGATGAGCGGGAATTCGTTCAGACGTTGTCGGAGCGGCTGATGATGCGGGATCTCGGATCTGCGGTTGTGTACGACGGCGAATCGGCTCTTGAGGTAGCCAGGGAAGAGGAGCCTGAAGTCATGATCCTCGACCTTAAAATGCCCGGCATCGACGGCATTGAGGTCCTGAGACGCATTAAAAAAACACAACCCCAAATCAAGGTCATCATCCTGACCGGACATGGATCCGAGGCGGACAGAAAGGTGTGCATGGAACTGGGTGCATTTGCCTATCTTCAAAAGCCGGTCGATATCGATGAACTCAGCGGAACCATCAAAGCCGCTCATGAGGCGATCCGGAAAAAATAGATCGAAAAGTGGGGTGAAGGGGATAAATGATCAAATTGTTGAACAAACTCAGACCCGCATTTTTTGATAAGCGTGCCCATGTCCCGGGGCTTGGCGAATCCAAATATCTGTTTAATTATCAGAAAATTTGGAAGTTATCCATACTTCTCACGGGTGTCGTCGCTTTAGTACCGCTGATCTTCATTACCGTATTGAACTACTCCTTTACCGGTCATGCCATCGAGTCCGAGTGGGTGCTCAGAACAGCGCGTACGGTTTCAAATACCCAGCGGGCGATTTCGTTTTTTCTTCAGGAGCGAAAGTCGGCTCTTGATTTTATCACCCATGACAACAGCGTCTCAGAATTGAACAATCCCTCCAGGCTATCTGATATCCTTGAAACATTGAAGCAGAGTTTCGGCGAAGGATTCGTTGATTTAGGACTGATTGATTCAAACGGAAGACAAACCTGTTATGTCGGACCTTACGGATTAAGTGAAAAAGACTACAGCGGCCAACCCTGGTTTAAACAGGTTTTAAAAACCGGAGTTCATATCAGTGATGTCTTTCTGGGGTATCGAAACGTACCCCACCTCGTCGTCGCCGTAAAAAAGAACCTCCCGGAAGGGACGTTCAATGTACTGCGTGCTTCCATCGCCATCGAACCCTTTGAACATTTGCTGTCGAACCTTGAGCTGGGCGGGATGGGAGATGCCTTTATTATCAATCTGGAAGGAATTCTTCAGACTTCATCCCATTACTTCGGGGGCGTTTTACAAAAGGTATCCCTCTCTGTTCCTCACTACTCCCCGACCACCCAGGTCATTGAGGTTAAAACCGAGTCAAACGACCCGATCTTTATCGGGTACCGATTTATTGAAGAGACGCCGTTTATTCTGATGATCGTGAAACAGAAGAACGAACTCATGAAGCAGTGGAACAGGACCAGCCTGAAGCTGATTCTCTTTTTACTCATCAGCATGTCCTTTATTTTGGCGGTGATTGTCGGAACGGTGACCTATATGGTCAACCGGATCTATATTGCCGATGAGAGAAGACTGATCACATTACATAAAGTGGAATATGAAAACAAAATGGCTTCCATCGGTCGGCTGGCAGCGAGCGTCGCTCACGAGATCAATAACCCATTGGCGATCATCAACGAAAATACAGGTCTGATCATAGACTTGTTTGCCATGAACAAAGAATACTCAGAAGATGCAAAGCTCAACAAATTACTCGTTTCGATTACTAAATCGGTGAAACGGGCAGGAAGCATCACCAAACGCCTGTTGACGTTTGCGCGTAATCTTCAGGCGGAAATCGAACCGGTTCATATCGAAGAGGTTGTTCGTGAAGTGTTAAGTTTTCTTCAGAAGGAAGCTGAGCATCGCTCCATCGATATCAGGATCAACGTTCAACAGCCCTATGTCCCGATCATTGAAACAGACCGCGGTAAATTGGAACAGGTGTTTTTAAATATCATCAATAACGCCTTTGCCGCAATGAGCGATAGCGGACAGCTTATCGTCCAGATAACCTATGACGGCCGGGACAACGTGGAAATCCGATTTCAGGATAATGGATACGGAATCCCCAAGGAGTATCTCGACCGGATTTTCGAACCGTTTTTTTCCACCAAAACCAGAAATGGAGGAACCGGACTGGGTCTATCCATTACCTATAATCTTATCAATGAAATCGGAGGCCGGATTCAGGTTGAAAGTGAAGTGAATAAGGGGGCGTGTTTTACCATCACACTTCCTTTAAAAATGCCGAGGCAGAAGGAGAAAAACTGATGCGCATTTTGCTTGTTGATGATGAAGAGGAATTGGTTTCGGCTTTGGCGGAACGGTTGACCATACGAGGTATTGAAAACGAATGGTTTACAAGAGGAAGCGAAGCGCTGCAGCGGATCGACTCAGGATGTTTTGATGTCGCGGTTTTGGATATCAAGATGCCAAAAATCGGTGGATTGGAATTGAGAAAAAAACTGGAAGACAGATGCCCGGATATGAAATTTATTTTTTTAACCGGTTATGGACCTGAAAAAGATTTGACAATCGAAACCGAGATCGATGGAGAATCGGATTACCTTGTGAAACCGGTCGACATTTCAATTTTGATAAACAAAATCAAAGGATTATTTCCGGATCGAAGAGATGACATATGAGTAAACAGGGTCAATACGCACATGATTCGAAACTTCTCTTTTTCGGAAAAATCATTGCATCCGCAACCCACGAAATCAAAAATGCTCTGGCGGTCATCAACGAAAATGCAGGACTTGTGATTGATTATTCCACAATGAGATCCGAAGGAGTCTCTCCGGATCTAAAACGATTCGAAACATTGGCCGGAAGAATCGTGGATCAGGTTAAACGTGCGGATAAGCTATTAAAAAATATCAATCTTTTTTCTCACAGTCTGGACGAACCGCTGGCCACAGTGGAGTTGAACCAGATCCTGCATCTCCTGGCGGCCCTCTCCTTCAGGATCGCATCCATGCAGGGGGTGACGATTCAGGTCCTCCCTTCAAAAACACCCGTTGAGGCAACTACTTCTCCCTTTATTCTGATTCACATTCTGTTTTTATGTATTGAGTTCGCCATCCAGGCGGCAGATAAAGGAGACTGCATCCAGCTTGAAGCAAAGAAGACGGAGACAGGGAATTCCGTCCGATTCGGTCCGCTCTCAAAACTGGAGCAAATGCCTGATGAAACATGGCATTCGGTATCCATCTCAGAGGTGTTGCCGATGATCAAAACCGGAGTTATTGCCGATAAAGAATCAGGAAATATAGTACTGGTATTATCCGAATACCGGGAGTAGTCGATTGAAAGGAAATGCGCAATCGATTCCAATCTCATCAACAGGTAGAGAATAACAGATTCCTGATTCTCAGAAGATAAAAATATTAGAAAAGATCCCCTTTTATGAGGAGGTTTCAGATGGATGCAACGGTATTGGTCGTCGATGATGAAATCGAATTCGCGCAAGCTCTTGCCGAAAGGCTTCAGCTCAGACGCTACAATGCATCGGCATGTTATGGAGGGAAGGACGCGATTGAAATCATCAAACACGGGGCGATTGATGTCGTGATTCTCGATCTCATGATGCCGGACATGGATGGAATTGAAACACTAAAAAAAATCAAAGAGGTCAAACCATTGACTGAAGTTATCATGCTTTCCGGCAAGGCGACTTTAAAAACGGCCATTGAAGGAATGGAGCAAGGAGCGTTCGAATATCTCACCAAGCCTTGCGATAATGACCTGATGATCGGAAAAATCACTGAAGCCTCTCTTCGGAAACGCAAACAGGAAGATCGGATTCGAAGGGCCATGGAAGAAATCGAGGGTATCATCCTGAAAAACAGATAGCGCCCTGTTGATTCCTAATTGGGTATGTCTGGAAATACTCTTTTTTAGGATATCCATATGAATTTATTGTTTTTAACTTCCTTGTCATTATTTAAACCGCTCAATTTAGGTGAGAAATAGTCGAACATAACCCCTCCTTCAGGAACAGAAAATGGAAGATCAGGACCCCGGGATTTTCATGGATATGCTGAATGTCTTAGACGACGGGATTGTTGTCATCAGCAGCAACTACCTTATTGAGTTGATGAATAGTGCCGCTGAGACGATTTTGGGGGATGGGAAGGGGCGCAGGTGCTATGAAGTTGTAGCATCTTTGGATACCGTATGCCCCGGCTGCAAGATGGCCGAGGTGATTGAAGAGGGGAAAACTCTCAAAAGAGATTATTTCATCCGGAAATTGGGTAAAAATTTTTCCTTGAAGGAAATGCCGTTAAAAAATCCGGATGGAAGCATATCGAAGTTGAATCTGTATCGGGATATCACCCGGATTAAAAAGCAGGAGAAACGGCTTTGGGCTACGGAAAAGGATTACAGAAGCCTTTTTGAACACGTGGCCTGCGGCGTATTTATCAGCAGCAAAGAAGGAAAATTTTTAGACGCCAACCATGCGCTTCTGGAAATGCTGGGGTATAGTAACAAAGAAGAATTCTTCAAGATAAACCTGGCCAAGGATCTCTGGTTAAGATCTGAGGACCGGAAAAAATTTCAGGAGATTATTGAACAGAAGGGCCATGTCATTGATTATGAAGCCGAGTTTAAACGCAAGGATGGAAGTCCGATCCCGGTTCTGCTCACAGGGCATGTTCGGTATGACGAGAAGGGAAATATTATAGGATATGAAGGGCTGAATATCGATCAGTCCCAAAAAAAACAGATGGAAAAGGAGTTGGAAAATACCCGGATGCAGCTTCTCCAGGCAGAGAAAATGGCATCGATCGGCAAGCTGGCAGCAGGCGTTGCGC
The DNA here is from genome assembly GCA_040753295.1 of Thermodesulfobacteriota bacterium. Classification (GTDB taxonomy): domain Bacteria; phylum Desulfobacterota; class Desulfobacteria; order Desulfobacterales; family UBA2156; genus RBG-13-49-15. The sequence continues at coordinate 13,552 of JBFMEI010000014.1, forward strand.
ATGAACTGAACAATCCGTTGAGCGGCATTATCCTTTTTACCCGGCTCGTCCTGGAGGATTACCGACTGGAAGAAAAAGCTCAGGAAGACCTGAATCGAGTATTAAAAGATGCCGAAAGATGCCGCGATACCGTCAAAGAGCTTCTTGAATTCTCGCGACAAACCCATTATTTGATGAAGCCGTGCGACATCAATGAAGCCATAACCCGGACCTTATTCCTGCTGGAGAAGCAAAGCCTTTTCCAGAATATCGATATTCAAAAAGAGCTGACTCCATCCCTCCCTTCTGTCAAGGCCGATGTGCAGCAGTTGAATCATCTCTTTATGAACATCATTCTTAACGCCGCTGAAGCCATGGACGGTAACGGGAGATTGACCATACGAACATATGAGATGTCAAAGAGAAAACAGATCGGTGTTGAAATTTCAGACACCGGTCCGGGGATACCCCATGAGGTCCTTCCCCACATTTTTGAACCTTTTTTCACCACCAAGGAGGTCGGAAAAGGGACAGGGCTCGGATTGAGCCTGGCTTACAACATCGTAAAAAATCACGGCGGCAGCATCCGGGCAGCCGCCAGCCCGGAGCAGGGCGCAGTATTTACCATTGAACTCCCTTATAACACGTTGGATCTGGAGGAAAGCGAAAGTGGCCCCTGGCCTTGATAGCATGAAGGTATTGGTTGTAGATGACGAACAAGATATCCGTGTGGGATCCGAACGGATTCTAACCCGTCTTGGTTTTGTCGTTTTCCAGGCGGGAAGCGGTGAAGAGGCATTGAAGATTCTGGAAAACAATCAGATTTCCATCGTGCTTCTTGATCTGAAGATGCCGGGGATGGATGGACTGAAGGTTCTTTCAAGAATACAAGAGTCATACGCCCATATCCTTGTCATCGTGATTACCGGATATGCCACCGTTGAAATCGCCATCGAAGCTATGAAGCAGGGGGCCTATGATTTTGTCTCAAAACCGTTCGAACCTGAGCAGTTGAGAATTATTGTCAATCGTGCCTCTGAAAAAATCCGGCTTGTTCGAGATGCTGAAAAAATGGAAGAGGAGAGAAAAAGGACTTTGTCGGACCTGGATGCTGAGAAAAGCCGGATCCATACGATTGTCGAATCATTGCCGAACGGGGTACTGGTGACCAACGCAAAAGGACAGGTGGTGTTGATGAATCCGGCATTCAAGCAGCTCATGGGGCTTGATCCGGATTTGAACCCTGGAGGTCCGATAGGAGATTATCTTTCCGATCAGGACCTTTGTAAACTGATCATGGAAACTTCCCATGGAAGGTATGTGGATTATGAAGATATTCCTGACTATGAGCTGGCCTTGTCGACCCAGAAATATCTCCTGGCTAGGGCTAAACCGGTTTTAGGAG
>JBFMEI010000015.1:0-14881 GCA_040753295.1 Thermodesulfobacteriota bacterium
GCATGCTCCCACAAGGACTTGACGATCCATGTGTGGGCTTCCGGATCATAACCGGATGATCCTCTCTGAGGCAGTCTGGGATAGGTGTCCGGAAAGGGGCCGATCCATGGAGGGGTGGGGAGTCCTGCCGCCGCCATCCGATCTTTGGATAGAACTTTATGAGAAGTCATCCAGAGGCTTTCAGTGTTCGAACCGGTATAAGGGATGGACAAGGCGTCCAGAAGCGCCGGAAAGAGATAGATGAGCCGTCCATGTCCGGAGATGCTTTCCACCAGGTTGAAGATCAAATCCGCATTGCATTCCTTCAGCCGACGGGACATCTCCGAAAGATTCAGGTCACAGGTTAAAATGCTGATGGTATGTCCCAGCGCTTTAAGCCCGCCCTCCACGGCGTTAACCTGAGCCAGAACATCAAGATCGTCAGGAGAACTCTCTTCAGATAGGGCTGTATGGACAATGGCAACATGCATCAGTCGTCCCAAAATCAAAAAGATTATTCTACGACACGCACTCGGGCTGAAGCGACAATCCGCTCGATCAGGTGGATATAGGGAATCCCTTTCAGATTGCAGATGATCGGAAGATCCGAATGCGCAGGATGAAGCCCTGCCAGGGGATTGACTTCCAGAAACTGGGGATCTCCCGCTTCATCACAGCGAAGATCGATCCGCCCTCCGTCCCGGCATTCGCAAAGCCTCCACACCTCCAGGGCAATATCCTGGGCCTCTCTTACGGAAGCATCCTTTTCGGCATTCACCAGGCGGTATTCCACCAGCTCTTCGCACCGCTCCTTATTGACATAAGAATATACTCCGGGCTCTGCATTTTCAAGAAGAACCACTTCGATGGTGCCCAGAACCTCGGCATCTCTTCCGGTACCGACGATTCCCACCGTGTATTCCCGGCCGGGCAAGAATCGCTCCACCAGGACGGATTGATGATAGGTCTGAAGAAGATGCACGCATCGCGATCGGAGCTCTTTGAGATCCTGAATAATGGAAGCGGCCGTGATTCCCTTGCCGGTTCCTTCGGCAACAGGCTTGATGAAATACGGTGGGGAAAAGCTTACCGAAGCAATATCTTCCACGCTTTCCATGAGTTGAAAATCCGGAGTCGGAAATCCGGCGTCCCGGACAATCCGCTTGGTCATCCCTTTATGAAGGGTAAGAGACATGACCATGGGATCGGAAAAGGTATAGGGAATCTGATACGCATCCAGAACCGCCGGGACCTGAGCTTCCCTGCCGATACCGTGAAGCCCTTCGGCGATGTTGAATACCAGATCCCAGCGTTTTCCGTCCACAAGCTGTTTCAAAAGCTCATGGAGATTTCCGATGTTATGGGTGCGGTGGCCTAACTCCTTCAGGGCATGGGCTATCGATTCGATGGTATCGTCCCGATCGAATTCCGCGGTGGTCTCCTCATCATACCCCTGCGCCAGGTATTGGGATCTAAGATCATACGTCAGCCCAATGTCCATTGTTTGTCAAGCACCCGGATAAACTGTTGCCGTCTGAAACCGTTTAGTTAACTGAATCTTTCAGGAGTTGGCCTCCACCAAGACCGGGGGATTTTTCAATGGTTCTCCGATGGACCCGGAAGTCATAAGAAGACTCTCCTGCCCCGGATCCGGATACCGGAAGGTTTTTCCTTCATAATTTCGAAGAATCAGCTCTTTCTCCCGGCGTTCACAAACATAGTCCGGAGTAAGGGGAACCTTCCCTCCCCCGCCCGGGATATCCACCACATAATGGGGAATGGCATAGCCGCTCGTAAATCCTCTTAATCCTCTGATGATCTCGAGCCCCCTTTCCAGGGAAGTCCGGAAATGGCTGGATCCCACAATGGGGTCGCATTGATACAGATAGTATGGACGCACCCTCATGCGCATGAGATGATGCACCAGGGATTTCATGGTATCCACCGAATCGTTAATCCCTTTGAGAAGAACCGTCTGTGATCCCAGGGGGATGCCGGCATCAGCCAGCATACCGCAGGCCCGATAGCTTTCCGGGGTGCATTCGTTGGGATGGGTGAAATGGAGGCTCATCCAGAGCGGATGGTGGCGCTGCAGCATTTTCACAAATTTTGGGGTAATGCGCTGGGGGAGGACTGCCGGGACTTTGGTTCCCAGCCGGATGATTTCAACATGGGGAATATTTCTGAGCTGAGTCAGAATCCAATCGATTCGATCGTCTCCGACCATGAGGGGATCCCCTCCCGACACCACCACATCCCGGATCTTTTCTTTTGACCGGATATATTCAAATGCCGATTCAAGACGTCTGCGATCCGGAAAAATTTTCCCGTGCCCGACCGTGCGCGACCGGGTACAGTAGCGGCAATAGGCGGCGCAAAAATCATGCACCATGAGAAGCACCCGATCCGGATAGCGGTGGACCAATCCCGGTACCGGGCTCTGGTTGTCCTCTCCCAGCGGATCTTCGGATTCCATGCTGCTTCGACTCATTTCCTGCAGAGTCGGGATCATGGTGCGCCGCAGCGGATCGAGCGGATCTGTCTGGGATAAAAGACTCATATAATACGGAGTAACTCCTACAGGAAGCTTCTGTCCTTCAACGGTCAGGGCTGCAATTTCAGTTTCGCTCAGGCTGAGCATTGTCTTTAACTGTGCCAGGGATCGAATCCGGTTTCCGACCTGCCAATGCCAGTCATTCCAGAGCTGATTAGGCACGCCCTGATAAAATTTTTTTCTGAAATTCTTTGTCTTTAAGGTGGTTCTGGGAGCCCGTTTTTCAGTCGAAATAAGGGTCAGGACCCTTCGGAGAGGGGGAGATTGCGGAGAGTTTAAAGTTTTGATTTCGCCGGAATCCGGCCTGGTACCTAGTGGTTCCTCGTCATTATCTCCTGTCATTTCTTTTGACGGGGGCCGCATGGATCTTCTCAGCATCCGATTGGCACGCTGCATTGTTTCCTCCTTTTTTTGACCGACTTTTTAACGTTTTCATACTATGGGTTGTGTGCCATCAAGCCGACTACCCCAATTCATCAACTTGATTAGGCGCGAATATAAACGTTTTTTTTTAAAAGGCAAGAAAAAAATTACATTATTTTTCATTTTTTTTCATCGGCATCGGACTTCGCAACCCCAAACTCGAGTTCTTGTAAATATCGATTCTTTGTTGCGTCGCAACATCATGTCAAATTTAGCCTTGTATCTGACTTCACTTTCATGATAGATTTTTTTCGTCAGAGCGTTACTGAATGGGATTTGAACGTTAAATTTCCATAACTAAGGAACGCATCATGGCATATTCCGGTGAATCCTACGAAGCCCATCTCGATCGATTTCGAAAATCTGCTCATATCCGCAGCCTTGATCAATATCGCGCCTTGCATCGCGAGTCCATTTCCAACCCGCAAGAATTCTGGGCCCGCCAGGCCCTGGCTTATCTTGTCTGGGAGAAAAAATGGGATCATGTCCATCTTGCGGATTACGAAGATGCAAGATTCGAATGGTTCTCCGGAGGGAGGTTAAATGCCTGCTACAATTGCCTGGATCGCCATCTCTCTTATGCCCCGGAAAAAGTCGCCTACTACTGGGAAGGAGATGATCCCGGTCTTAAAAAAGTCGTAACATATAAGGAACTCTATCAAACCGTAAATAAACTGGCCTCGCTTCTTTCCGTAAAAGGGGTGCGTAAAGGGGATCGGGTTGCCATTTATATGCCTATGATTCCCGAGCTTCCGGCAGCCATGCTGGCGTGCGCCCGGATTGGCGCCATTCATACCGTCATCAGTTCGGAATTCAGCGCCAAAGCCCTGTCAAGCCGGATCAAAGACTGCGGCGCTTCCGCGATCATCACCTCTGATCTGGGATTTCGGGGCGGGAAAGTGTTTCCTCTCAAAGAAAATGCGGATGCCGCCTCAGCAGAGTCTCCGTCTGTCGAAACCGTTGTTGTCTTCAACCGCAGACCGAAGAGTTCCTGCCGCTGGTCTCATAAAGAGGTATCGTGGCATGATGTCGTTGCGGATCCGGCCATCCCGGACTATATCCCCCCGGTCCCCATGGGTTCCGAAGATCCGTTATTCATTCTTTTTACAAGCGGAAGCACCGGGAAGCCCAAAGCACTGCTCCACACCCACGGCGGATATCTTCTGTATGCGGCCATGACAACCCGCCTGACTTTCGACATCAAAGGAAAGGAAATATTCTGGTGCACCGGCGATATGGGGTGGATCACCGGGCACAGCTATGGTGTCTACGGGCCGCTTCTGAACGGAATGACAAGCGTCATCTTCGAGGGGGTTCCCGGATACCCGGATCACCGGCGGTTTTACGATATTCTCTCATCCTATCGGGTCGACACGTTTTACACCACCCCCACCATTATCCGGGAGCTCGCTAGGGAAGGAGATTCGCATCTTGACGGGTATGATCTTTCATCCCTTCGGCTTCTCGCGTCTGTGGGCGAGCCGATCAGTCCTGAAACCTGGAAATGGTATTATCATGTCCTGGGGAACGATCGGTGTCCGGTCATCGATACCTACTGGCAGACCGAAACCGGAGGGCATGTCCTGACGCCGTTTCCCGGAGTTGCACCCTTGAAACCGGGATTCTGTTCTTTTCCGTTTTTCGGGATCGATCCCGTCATCCTCGACGATACCGGAGAACCGATCGAATCACCGGATCAGGAAGGGGTGTTATGCTTGAAAAAACCCTGGCCCGGAATGGCAAGAACAATCTACCGTAACCACGATCTTTTTATCGATACGTACTTCAGACAGGCTCCGGAGATCTACTTTTCTTCGGATGCCGCCAAGCTGGACGAAGAAGGGCATTTCCGGATCATCGGAAGAGTCGATGAAGTGATCAATGTCGCCGGGTACCGTTTCGGGACCGCTGAAATCGAATCCGCCCTGATGGAGCATCAGAGCGTTGCCGAGGTCGCCGTGGTCGGACATCCGCACCCGGTTAAAGTCCAGGGGATCTATGCCTTTGTGACCCTCAAACCCGGTATCCGAAAAACGGAAAGTCTGAAAAAAGAACTGGCGGAGGCGGTGCTCCGGGAAATCGGCATCATTGCATCCGTGGATGTCATTCAATGGGCGGATGCGCTCCCCAAAACCAGAAGCGGTAAAATCGTCCGGCGCATTCTCAGCAAAGTCGCCTCCGGAGAAACCAAAGATCTTGGAGACACCACCGGCTTATCCGACCCGGCCGTCATTGCTCAATTAATTCAAAACCACAATTCGTAATAAAGCCGGATCAAACCGGCCTGAAAACCGCTGTCAGAGGAAATCGAACGCCTGGAAAATCATTCGAAGGAGCGGTCATGGCTCTTTTCGACAAAAAAGGGGGCTGTTTTGAGATCAAGCTCTTTTCCACAGAAGCATATCCGCCTCTCCGCCGGATGTATGAAGATTTCAGCCCAAAGGGGAGATATCAGGGAATGCCTCCCGTGGATCCGAACTGCCTGGAAGCCTGGCTTCAGGGGCTTATCCGTAAAGGCATAAATCTTATCGCCTGGCAGGATAACCGTGCAGTCGGACATGCAGCCCTTCTTCCGGATTTTATAAAAAAGGACGCGGAGTATGTCATCTTTGTCCTTCAATCCTGCCGCGGGTCCGGCATGGGAAATGCGTTAACAGAGGCGGCGGTTGAGAAAGCCCGGGACCTCAGGATTGAAACCATCTGGCTTTCCGTGGATGCCTATAATTTCAGAGCCACACGGCTTTATAAAAAATTCGGATTCCGGTTCTGTGAAGAACATTCCATGGTTTCCGAACGGGTGATGCTCCTCAGGCTTTTGCCGAAATGACGGAAACCTAAATTGAGGGGAAAATACGTTTAAGTGGATATTTTCCCAAAATCCGCGAACCGGTCGAACAGGGAGGCGATTCCGGCCAGAAGCGCCAGCCGGTTGATCCGGATCTTTTCATCTTCTGCCATGACCAGAACACCATCAAAAAACGCGTCCACCGGCTTTCGAAGCATGGCGATCTCAAGCAGCGCATTTTTGAAATCCCCTTTCCGGAGGTGTCCCTCAACACGACTGTTGACTTTCTGAAACGCGGAAAGCAGATTTCCTTCGCAGGCTTCCTGAAACAGAACCGGATTCACATCCCTCTTTTCTTTATACCCGGACTGGCGGATAATATTCACCACCCGCTTGAATGCAACGGCCAGGGGTTCAAAGTCCGGGAGCTCCCTCAGTCGTTCCAGCGCTTTGACCCGGGCCCAGACATCCGGAATGCATTCTCCGGAAACTTCCATGACCGCCTGAATCGTATCTTTGGAGAATCCTTCTTCGGAAAGCATATACATCATGCGATTTTGCAGGAACGCATAAATTTTTTCGGAGATCTCCTCCCCGCCCCCCTTCCCTTCTCCGGAAAAAAAGGAAAGACTTTTTTCAATCAGCTTTTTTAAAGAAAACGGGAACCCGCGGTTTAACATGATCTGGACGATCCCGATCCCCTGGCGTCTTAAGGCATACGGGTCCGACGCGCCGGTGGGAATCAGGCCTGCATGAAAAGATCCGCAGATGGTATCGAGCTTGTCGGCAATCCCGAGGAGAGCGCCGGAAATCGTTTGAGGGAGGAGTCCGCCGGAAAAAGTCGGACGGTAATGCTCTTCGACGGCGTCTCCGGTCAACGGGGCTTCTCCGGCCAGTTTTGAATAGACCCGTCCCATGACCCCCTGAAGCTTGGGGAATTCCCCCACGACCCGGCTCACCAGGTCCGCTTTGCAAATCCAGGCCGCCCGTGAAACGGTTTTCTTCAAATCCGCATCCAGACCGGCTTCATCAGACAAAAATTCCGCGATCTGTCGAACCCGTCGGACTTTTTCATGCATGGTCCCCAGGTCTGCCTGGAACAGGACTCCGTTGAGCCGTTCCACCCAGGTATCGAGCGATTCCTGCCGGTCGCTTTCAAAAAAGAATTTGGCGTCGGCCAGCCGTGCCCGGATCACGCGTTCGTGTCCCCGGGCCGCCAGGGCTGCATTTTTCGTGCGGGTGTTGTTGACCGCAATAAAAAAGGGCATCAGGTCTCCTTTTTTATCCACCAGGGCGAAATATTTCTGATGTTCCCGCATGGCGGTAATCAGAATCTCCCTGGGAAGGGAGAGATAGACGGGATCGAATTTTCCGACAGATGCCACCGGATATTCAACCAGATTGGTGACGATATCCAGAAGATCCTCATCCTGAAGCACCTCTCCTTTAAGCTTCCGGGCTGCCTTTGTAATTTCCTTTTCCACCTGTCTTCGCCGCTCCCGGATGTCGGCGATCACGTGGGCGCTCCGAAGCTTTTTTTCATATTCTTCAGGAGTTCCGATTCGAATTTTTCCCGGCTTCATAAAGGCGTGCCCCATCGTAAATGGGGCGCTTTTAACATTCCCCAGCGTGACCGGAATCACCTGTCTGCCCAGCATTGCCAGGATCGTGTGAATCGGCCTGGCAAAAGAGATATCGAGTCCCGCCCACCGCATGGCTTTGGGGAATGGAGTCGCGAGAATGAGTTCCGGCAGAATCGAGGCCAAAACCTCTTTGCTGGATTTTCCGGGTTCCACTTTATCCGCGCACAGGTAAGCCCCCTTCTCCAGCTCCCGGATGGAGAGCCGGGCAACGGAAATCCCCACCTTTTCGGAAAATTTCTGTGCCGCTACGGTGGGTTTTCCCGAAGAATCGAATGCCACGCTCCTGGGAGGCCCGGTGATCGTCGTGGTAAGCGGCAGCTGTTTTTTAGCCACACCCTGAATTTCAACCGTCAATCGCCGCGGTGTTCCATACGTCTTGGGAATTCCATGCTCTATCCGCAGTCCATCGAGCCGCTGAACCAGGTTCCCGGCAAGTGCGGTCAATGCCGGTGCGATGTATCCGGCAGGAATCTCTTCGGTTCCGATTTCAAGAAGGAGCGTATTCATAGTCACCTCAAACCAGATGCGTTGGATTAAACTTGATTTTTATTTTTTTCGATTGAGCAGCGGAAACCCCATCTCTTCTCTCTGCTTCAAATAGGCTTCAGCGCAATTTCTCGCCAGATTCCGGATCCGGGCGATATAGCCGGTTCTTTCGGTTACGCTGATGGCGCCCCGTGCATCAAGAAGATTGAACGTATGGGAGCACTTCAGGCAGTAATCATAGGCCGGGAGCACCAGCGGTATCTTGACGAGACGGAGCGATTCCGCTTCATACATGTTGAACAGGCTGCTTAAAGTGGGGATATCCGCCTGTTCGAAATTATAGGTGGAGCCTTCAACTTCCTGTTGATGATGGACATCCCCATAGGTGACATGGGCATTCCATTTCAGATCATAGACGCTGTTGACCCCCTGGAGATACATGGTGATCCGTTCCAGCCCATAGGTCAGCTCTACGGAAACCGGGGTCAATTCAATGCTCCCGGCAAGCTGAAAATAAGTGAACTGGGTGATCTCCATCCCGTCCAGCCAGACTTCCCATCCGAGCCCGGAAGCCCCAAGGGTCGGGCTTTCCCAGTCATCTTCGACAAATCGAATGTCATGCTCCAGGGTTTTGATTCCCAGCGCCCTGAGGCTTTCGATATACTGCTGCTGAACATCATAGGGGGATGGTTTCAGAATCACCTGGTACTGGTAGTAATGCTGAAGCCGGTTCGGATTTTCACCATACCGGCCGTCTTTGGGCCGTCTTGAAGGCTGGACATAGGCCACATTCCAGGGCTCAGGTCCCAGGGCCCTCAGCAGTGTCGTCCAGTGAAACGTTCCGGCCCCGACCTCCATATCATAGGGCTGAGCGATCACACACCCTTTCTTTGCCCAGAATTTTTCCAGCGTTAAGATGACGTCCTGAAAATACATTTTTCATTTTCCTCACATTCTCGAATTGCCGTTAAATCAGGGATCGACTCAAAATCAGCCTCCCTATAGCATCTATTCAACCCCCTGACAATACCCCTGCAGAATCGATTTTAACCTCAAGAAGCCGGGCACCCCGGCGTCGGGAAAGGATATGCTCCCATTGGGGTTTGAGCCGTTTGACCGCCTCGGCTTCGCCGATGCTCCAGATACATCCTCCGCCTCCGGCGCCGGTAAATCGGGCTCCGCAGCTTTCTCTTTCTGCAGAGGAAACCAGTCTCCGGCCGATCTCATCCAGGACAAACGGCGTCATTTTTCTCCTCAACGCGGTCTCAACAGCGATGATTTGGGCCGCCTTTTGATACTCCTGTTTCATGACCGCCTTTTCAAAGTCATGGGTCAACCCGACCACCTGCTCCCACAGGGTCCGGTATTTCGCCGATAAAAACTGACGGATCCAGACCGAATTCACGGATTTGGATTCATGGGGGATTCCGCAGTAGGCCAGAAGCAGATGGCGCTCCAGGTCCCGGTGATGCCGTTTCGATACCAGGGAAACCTTTTGATACGGAACTCCTGAGCCGGGATCCGAGCGCCAGTACCAGGCATTCACTCCTCCATAAACTGCGGCCAACTGATCCTGCAGTCCGCACGGCACACCGGCAACGCTCGATTCAATGGCATGGGCAAGGAGCGCTGTCCTGGGTTTAGAGAAAAAGAAGTCTCCCAATTCCGGGAGAAGCGTTGCGATTCCCCGGATCAATGCAACCGCAGCAGAAGACGACCCTCCGAGAGCGCTTCGGGGAGGCGACGCCGAGTCGATCATGATATGGACCCCGTGAATTCTGAAATATGCGGCAACCGCAAAGATGAGTCCCAGCGGGTGGTTGAACGGAGCGGCGTCGGCTTTAAACTCCGCGCTTTTAAATCCCTTTGACGTCACCTTGATCTTTCCGGCGGTAAAGGGATGAAGGCTCACCTCTGTTCGAAGATCAACCGCGATATTTACGGTGCAGGGGTTAAGATGCCGGAGGGGATAATGGAAGGTGCTGATGTCCAGGGTTCCTCCCATGTCGATCCGGCAGGGAGCAGAGGCCCTGATGGGATGGGATTCAAGTATCTTCTGAATCTTTTTTCGGTGCATCCTTCTCCTCACATCGAATCTGTCTCAACACCCTCAGGCTCTGGAATCGCCTCCCCAGATGATGAGAAATAAAGCCTTCCAGGAGATCCCGGGATTCTTTTAAATTCAGCGGTGAAAATCGGACCCGTAATGCTTTTGGGAGATCGCTCTTTTCGATCCATTTCAGTTGTTTCAAGCTCCCCTTGGAAATGGAATCTATCCGGGATTCCGCCCGGTGACATCTGTCACATATGATCCCGCCTTTTGCAATATGAAAAATAACCGTATCTGTCTTTATCTTCTCCAGATCCAGGTGACAAACCCGGCAGATGTGAATATTCGGAAGCAGCCCCGCGAGCTTCAGGAAATGAACCTGAAAGAAGATGGAAAGAACCTCCTCCCCTGATATTCTCCCGTCAAGGGCTCTTAAAACGGTTACCAGGAGGTTGAATACCGAAGCCTGCTCATGCCCTTCCTCGCTCCAGTTCTTCACGATTTCAGCCCAATAGGCGGCATAGGCGGTCTTAAGAATCGCTTCACGGATTTTACCGAACGGTTCTGTCAACCCGGCCTCCTGAAGAACAGGCATCCCTTTTCCCTCCCGTAGAACCACGTTGAGCAGAGAAAAGGGTTCCAGGGCTCCGGCAAACCGGCGGATACTTTTTTTTGCCGATTTGGCGATGGCCGTGAGTTTTCCGGATTCCAGGGTATAGAGGGTGAGAATCAGATCAAAGTCGCCGTACGCCGCCCGGTGAAGAACAATCGCAGGAGTCGAAAGGGTGGTCATCGGTTAAATATTGAGGAGAGTCGTCGCGATCTGAAAGTAAAAAAAGACGCTGATGATGTCGATGGCAGTAGTGACAAAAGGCCCGGTGGCCACGGCAGGATCGATGTGTACCCGTGCAAACGCCATCGGGACAAGAGAACCGACCAAAGCGGCAAGTGACATCGAACAGACAAGCGCCAGTCCGACGGAGACGGCAAGGGCTTCAGTACTATAGCGAAACTGGGCCACAGATCCGATCAGAAGGCCGTAAATCACGCCAAGGATAAGTCCCACGCTTAATTCTTTGAGAACCACTTTCCAGATATCCCGGATATTGAGGCGTCCCGTCGCAAGACCCCGAACCACGATGGTGGAAGACTGGGTGCCGATATTTCCACCCATCCCCATAATGACCGGAATAAAGGCCGCCAGATACGCAAATTTCAAAAGACTTCCTTCAAAATGATTGATGACGAAAAACGCGATAATTCCGCCCAGACAACTGGCAAACAGCCATGGAAGCCTGATCCGGGTGCTTTTAATGACGGATTTGGTCTCCACGAATTCCTCACCGGCCCCTGCCATTTTTAAAATATCCTCCGTGGCTTCCCGGCGCAGAATATCGATGACATCATCCACGGTGACAATCCCCACCAGCCGGTGGTTTTCATCCACGACCGGAACCGCCAGAATATCGTACTGAGCGACCATTTTCGCCACTTCTTCCTGGTCCACGTTTGTCTCCACCGAAACCACATCCGTGGTCATGAATTCTCTGAGAGGGGTTTCCGGTGGAACCAGAACCAGTTGCCGCAATGAACTCACCCCTGCCAGTTTCCCATATTCATCGACCACATACAGGTAGAAGGGCATCTCCACTTCATGATGTTCCTTCTGGATCTGCTCAATGGCTTCCTTGGCGGTGATATCTTCTTTCAAGGCGATGAAGTCCGGGACCATGATCCGCCCGGCTGTTTCATCCCCGTACTTGAGAAGGCCTTCGATCTCCTCAACCCCTTCTCCCTTCATCTTTTTTAAAATGGCGTCGGATTTCTCCTCGGGAAAGCTGCTCAGGAGTACGGCAACATCATCTTTGGGCAGGGCATCGAGGATTTTAACAATTTCGTCGAGCTCAATCCCTTCGATCAGTTCGGCAAGGATGTCTTCGTCGAGCTCCATCAGCAGGATCCCTTTTTTCTCGAAATCCTGAATCAAATTTAAAAGTTTCCGCTGATTCGATTTCGACAGAGACCGGAAGGTTGCTGCCAGCTCGGTGGCGTGGGTTTTATTGACGATTTTTGAGAGATGGGTGGTTGCCCCCCGCCTCAGGAGGCGCTTCAGGCTTTCGACCAGTATTTTTGTCCGCTCATCCTGCATGATGCCACTCATCCTTTTCAGGGAATTTTCATTTTAATGACCTGGCCGCTCGTCCCCTGCATCGAAATGGGTTTACCATTGAGCTCCATCTCCACTCCTGCGGCATTTCCGATATGGAGGGCAAAACCCGAAGATGCCGTGAGTGTCAAACGATCTCCGGCTTTTAAATTGAAGGATTTTTGTTCCTGATCATCCGAAGCAACCCGGAGCCATGTATTCTGGATCGCACGGATATTCAGCTTCAACCCTTCGATGCCGGGAGTTGAGGAAAGCTCCGCTGAGGGTGTTGCACCCGGGGATTGAGTAGCCGTATCCGGGACAGGGCCCGGCTCCGGCCGGGTCATTTCCTCCGGATGATGTCCGGAAGGGAGAGGTTTCCCGGTTTTAGGAGATGAAATCAACAGAACCGATATAACGACGATGATGAACAGCCCCGCCAGAGCCACTCCCAGACGGAACCAGAAGCGTTTCCGGTCTTTTCCCTGATCCGGTTGAGGATCAAGAGGTTTTTCGTCTTTTCGGATCGCCGAGGCATATAACCGAATCGGTTCACCGGCATCAATACCGATGGCCTTTGCATAAGCACGGATAAAGCCTCTCACATAGACTTCTTCCGGAAGCCGCTTAAAATCTTCATTTTCGAGCTGGATCAGCTTGTAAATGGAGATCTTGGTTTCATCCGATACATCCTCAAGGCGTATCCCTTTTGCTTCACGGGCCGCCTGAAGATATTTGCCGAAGGACATTTCTTTATTTTCCGCCGACATTCGAGTCCTTTATGAATCAATGATTTTGATATGAGATTTCTTGCGCAACTCCTTCAGCCATTCCCGGTATTTCTTTTCCACCTCTTCCCGAAAGAGTTTCTCCTCAATCTCATCCGTGGCTTCTGCCATGGATTTCCCGGGCTTGTGGAGGATCTCTTCAATATAGACGATCTGGTATCCCAGGTCCGTATCCAGAATTTCGGTAAATCCGCCGGCTTTCATCTCTTTAAGAGCATCCTTGAGCTTGGGAGAGAGGTCTTCCGCTTCAAGAACCCCCAGATCTCCTCCCTCTGCAGCAGACATCATGGAATATTTTTTTGCCAGGTCTTCAAACCGCGCCCCGTTTTTCAACCGGACCAGGATATCTTCCATCTCTTTCAACACTTTATTCCCGGATTTAATACCCAAACCCTGAGGGGCCTTTCGAAGAATATGCCGCAGGCGATACGATTTTTTAATTCCATAGATTTCCGGATGAGCCTTGTAGAACGATTCGACGTCTTCTTTGGTAATAACGATTTTGGATTTGACCTGGCGGTTCACCAGCTTTGTTCGAAGGATTTCATCTTTGATGCGTTTGCGGAATTCCTCTTTTGTTATCCCTTCTTTTTTCAGACCGGTTTCCAGATCCTCATCCGTGTAATTGTTGACCTCCTTAACCCGCTCGACGGATTGGTCGATCTCTTTTTCGCTTACGGAAATATCAAGACGTTTGATTTCCTGATCGGCAAGGGTCTGATCAATGAGCTGATTTATCGCCTCCTGACGGATTTTGGTGAGCATCTCTTTCTCTTTTTCAAAAGAATATCCCAGGGATTTGATCCGATTTTCGTAGGGTTTCAGGACCTGATTCAGATCAAAAAGAGTAACAATATCCTCGTTGACGACCGCCACGATCCGGTCAATCGTTTCCCCACGGCAAATGGAAGAAATCAGGAGAATCGATGAAATCAGCAGACACCATGAGGTGAAACGGCAAGGAGTTCGGCCATATGCCATAAGGGTCATCTCCGACTTGTGCGGTCAATCGAAGGCGTTGATTTTTGCCGCTCGTGAATTGCGTTAATTTTACCTAAATTGAGCGATTGTTGAGTTTGCTGAAGATGCAAGGAAGAGGGTGCTGGGCGATACTGAAGTATGCCCAGTACCCGATGACGCAGCAGGTTCGGCAAAATCGGCAATCCCAAAGGGTTTTAAATAATGACATTCTTTAAGTAAAAATCTTTACACCAGTCGGGTATGACTGAAAATACTCTTTTTTTGTGATATCCATATGAATTTATTATTTTTAATTTCCTTGTCATTATTTAAAACGCTCATTTTAGGTTTTATTTTTGTTAACATGTCCGGAAATCTCTTTCAAGAGATTTCTGGCTTCCACAAGTAATCCTTTTTGATTATTTTTCGCCAGCCTGATTTTGAGCTGATGACCCGGTGAGAGGGAAAAGCGATCCGGGTCTGACCGGATCATTTTAATCAGATCTCCGGTCTCTCCAAGATGGGGAAGTGAGAATTGCAGTACAAGATGCTCCGGCGTGAGATCCATCCGTTTGACTCCGGCCCGAACCGCCAGAATTTTCAGCATGATTTTGACAAAGAGGTTGACGGCTTCCGGAGGCATCGCTCCGAATCGATCCGTAAGCTCGGACTTCAGGTCTGAGATTTCCTTAAGATCCGTCATTCGCGACAATCGACGGTAAATGGAAAGACGCTGATCGATATCCGCGACATAAAACTCAGGGATAAAAGCGCTCATTTCAATATTGATTTCCGGCTGCAGGTCCTCTTCCACCGGCTCCCCCTTCAGCTCGGAGACCGCGGTCTCCATGAGCTTTAAAAACATGTCATACCCCACGGCAGCGATATGTCCGGACTGGGAAGCACCCAGGATGGTTCCTCCCCCGCGGATTTCAAGGTCCCTCATGGCGATCTGAAATCCGCTACCCAGGTCGCTGTATTCCATGAGGACCTTGAGTCGTTTACGGGCATCCGGCGTCAATGCACTCTCCCTGGGGATAAAAAGATAGGCAAATGCCTGTTCCGCA